>JAUNIJ010000138.1 GCA_030523485.1 Bacteroidales bacterium | reverse complement strand
TTGTGAGTTGGTTTTAGTGTTTAACAATAAATTTATCGGTCAAAACATCACCATCTTTAGTTTCTATTTTGATGATATAGATGCCATTTGAAAAATTAGATATGTTGATGTTTAGTTTGTCGCTTTGATATACTATGAGACCTTGTGTACTATAAATAGTAACGTTGGCGATTTCAGTATTGGTGTAGATAGAGACATTGTCATTTATTGTCAGTGTGATGTCAGGACCAACATTAACGACGATGTCGCACTTCGCTCTTGTCGATACTGCAAAAAGCAATACAACTAACACCATTAATTTAAGAATGATTTTTTTCATAAGCGAGGTAATTGTTGAATTAGTGTTTTTTGATGTGACAAAGATAGTACTTTTTGGGGGATTAGAGATGAAGATTGTTTTTTTTTGTGTGGAATGATTTTATGTTTAGGATTGTTGTTCTTGGCTAAAATTATGAATGACATAAAATAGAAAAACGAAACGATAGTATTTGATACGTTATGTTGAAGTGAAAATCGAAACGAGAAGTATCGTAATAAAATTGTTTTTGAAAGAAATGAAATGAATGGTACTCACACGAAATTGGTGTGAAAAGGAATAGATGTCAATGATTACGTCAGAATGTTTGTCCCTGAAAAATTGTTAAATCAAAACTTTTATTATAACTTTGCGGAGTTTTAATTCTCTATAAGTGTTGTTATGGCGGAACCCAATAAAGCAGTAAATAATCAGTTAGATAACGAGGTTATCTCGGCACGGAAAAGCCTAAAAGACAAAGTGTTGGCACCAACCGACAATACATGGATGCAGATTATGCGCTATGTTGTGGTTTATGGTGTGGTGGCTGCGGTCAATTGGGGCATACTGTATGCATCGACTATCATCTTTGATGGCGAAGCAATGGTGGGTGTTGTTCAACTGAAATATATTCTGAATGTAATAGCTTCACTCACTAGTGGGTTGGTTAACTTCGCACTTAGTAAGATTTGGGTGTTCAACGAGACAAAAACTTCCAGTAATTTGATAGGATTTCTTGTTTTTACGGCAATTGGTGCTATCGGTCTCGTGCTCGATACGCTAACCTTCTATATCTTCACTCATATTGTTGATTGGGGTGATGGTTTAGCGAAACTGATGGCTATTATTGTGGTGTTCTTCGCCACGTTCTTTATCAGAAAATACGTCTTATTTACAGGAAAAAAGAGAGCTTAACGGCTCTCTTTTCTTTTTGTAGCGTACAACAACATAACCAATCCAAACAATAAAAAGGGGAGGGTGAGCCATTGTCCCATAGTAAGTAATGGTGGGGCGAAATCAGCTTGTTCTTCCTTAATGCATTCCAAAGCTAATCGTACTACACATACTAAAGTAAGATTTAAACCGAGAAATAGTCCGTCGCCTGCACGGTGTCGTCGCCATATCACAATGTTCACCAAAAATATCAATGCATATGCTATAGCTTCGTAAAGTTGCACAGGATGACGAGGCAGAGGGTCGACATCAGCAAATATGATGGCCCAAGGGAGTGCGCTTGCTGTGCCCAATATCTCGCTGTTGAAAAAGTTACCAATGCGAATGAAACAACCTGCCAATGGAGTGGCTATGGCAAAGAGATCGAACAATAACAACCAACTTATTTTTTTTTGTTTTGAAAACAATAAGACAGCAAGCATTAAGCCCAATGTGGCGCCATGACTGGCAAGTCCGTGATAACCGACAAATTGCACTGTCCCGTTTTCATGGGAAAAAGGAAGTAAGATGGCTAAAAGATGATGGACATAGTAATCCCATTCGTAGAAAAGACAATGTACAAGACGAGCACCTAAGATAATTCCGATTAAAGAGATAGGCACTAATGTGTTGTAGGTTGTTTGTGGTAGTTGATGTTGACGAAATCCCCACCAAACTACACAGGCTCCTAAGAGTAATCCTAGACAAAATAGTGTTGCATAGCAATGGATACCATGCCAATAGATATGACTATGCCAAATAAAATACGATAGCATCGAAGTTAATACAGTGAAAAACTATGCAGTGGTACGCTGTCCATGATTGGAAACAATGTTGCTAAGTCGTTGGCTTGTAACATGGCAATGCGTGTCTGACGGAAATCCGGAATGCCTTTAAATAATGGTGTGGCAGCAAAGTGCCGGCGACTGTGTACGATGCCTTTGCGCTCATCGCCTAACCACTCGATGCTTTTTAAAACATGTTCTTTCAGTAAAGCTAACTGTTCTTCTGGCGATAGCACTGGTTGCACGATGCCATGCTCTAAATGTTGTTTCATGTCGGCAAAAATCCAAGGCTGACCAATCGAACCACGACCAATCATAACAGCATCGACGCCATAGCGGTCGAAACATTCTTTTGCTCGCTCGGGTGTCGTTACATCGCCATTGCCGATGATTGGGATATGCATGCGTGGATTGTTTTTTACTTCGCCGATCAGCGTCCAATCGGCGTCACCTGTGTACATCTGAGCACGCGTACGTCCGTGAATCGATAGAGCAGCAATGCCACAGTCTTGAAGGGCTTCTGCCAACGAGACAATTACTTTGTGCTCATCGTCCCACCCTAAGCGTGTCTTCACGGTAACGGGAATGTTTACCGCTTTCACTACTGCAGCTGTGATTTCCAACAACAATGGAATGTTCTGTAGCATACCTGCGCCTGCTCCTTTGCGCGCCACTTTCTTAACGGGGCATCCGAAATTGATATCGAGAATATCGGGCCCAGATGCCTCGGCAATCTTCGCTGCCGCTACCATTGTGTCGACATCGCGACCATATATTTGGATAGCTACGGGGCGCTCCTCTGCGTTAAGCGTTAGTTTCTGTTCGGTGCGAGGAATGGAACGAATCAGTGCATCGGCAGAAACGAATTCTGTGTAAACCATGTCGGCACCAAATCGTTTGCATAGCAGACGAAAAGCAGGGTCGGTGACATCTTCCATCGGAGCGAGAAAAAGTGGATGATGTGGAAAGGTGATATTGCCTATTGTCATAATGTGCGGAGTGAGGATGCAAAAGTACAAAAAAAGCCGTACCTTTGTCCCTTTATTAGGAAAAAAGCAAACGTAGCCCTAAGAGATAATACAATGAATGAATTCTTACCGATAGAAGAGCGCATCGTGAGCGCCTTAAAAACAGTGTTCGACCCAGAAATTCCTGTCAATATCTGGGATCTCGGCATGATATATAAGATAGAAACAGAAGACGACGGCACCGTGAAAATCGATATGACGCTCACTGCTCCGGGATGTCCTGCTGCCGACTTTATCACTGAAGATGTGAAAATGAAAGTAGAAGCCGTAGAAGGTGTAAAATCGGTAATCGTCAACCTCGTCTTCGATCCTATGTGGGACCAAGACATGATGAGCGAAGAAGCTAAACTTGAATTAGGGTTGCTATAGTACTAGGTTATGGTAAAGTAACGTAAGCTAATAAGGAAAAACAAGATTGTTTAAATAATGCAATAACAACTGTATCTTCAATAACTTAAGAATATTTCTGAAGTACGTATTTTATTCTAACGACTTTAAATAGGTAAATATTCCATCTTGTGTAGTGGCGGTATTGTTGACCATCCTGTTGGGGGGGGGGCTAGATAGGTTCACGACAATAGCAAATTTTAAGCATCATCTGTTTTTTTATTTTTGTGTTGGTGCTTATACATGTGATTTTAATGTATAACTTCTTTCGTAACATAAAAGGAAATAAGCTATTTGACTGGTTGATTTTTTTTTTATTGATAGTCGCACTACTTGTGTTCTTGCCAATGTCAATTTATGTAATAATAAAAACATCCACTCCAGTAATTTGCTAACTCAATGGCTCTGTAAACTTTCTTGAGAGTTTTAGTGATGGTAGCATCGTTGTGTGTCAATTCAGTTTTTGATTCGAAAATCAAACAGCTTGTTTGCTTTTCAAAATAAAAAAACGCACCTCATTGGGGTGCGTTTTTTTTGTAATAGCAGAGTTGTTTATTCTGCAGGTTTCTCTTCTGGACGTGGACCATGATGATGAGGACACATCATAGCGTCGGCTTCGTCAATCAAAGCTTTCTTTTCTGCGATGGTCAAGTTGTCCCAGTTTTCCCAATTAGCTTTGAATGCTTCCATTTTGGCTTGCATCTCAGCTTTTTGTTCTTCAGTTAATTCAGGACGTTCTCCTGTTTTTTCTCCTTTG
>JAUNIJ010000137.1 GCA_030523485.1 Bacteroidales bacterium | reverse complement strand
AAAACTTCCCACAAGAAATTATTTTCAGCATGAAAATTTTCGTGCATCGCCACAACAAACTGTTGTAGGGTGTAACGAAACGAAATCAGTCGAAGCGGAACAATCAACAAAAGACAAATCTCCACCCTATATTATAACAAAAACACTTACTTTTGCAACAAATATATCAACAGAATATTTCTCATCACTACAAACTAAACAACGGACAACTCATTAAGCTAGCCGAAGACAAAAACACTGTAGAAGATATGCTCACAATTCGTTTCACAAAATTCTAAAGACAATGAACGACAACAAAATAACACTCCATTCAATAGACCGCAACCATCTTGACGCAACAAAATTGTTAGAAATCTACGAGAAATCGTTTCCCGAAAGTGAGCGTATAGCAAGCACACTCTACTACGACATGCTGGAGGAATATGCCATAGATATTTATGGTATCTACGAAGATACGACGTTGGTCGGCTTGGTCAACATGATGCCAAGACAACACAATGGGATAACATACATATGGTTTCTTGCTATAGCTGAAAATTTTCGCGACAAAGGCATTGGCGGTAAAGCCATAGAACTACTAAAACCACTGTATCCAAATTGTCAATTCGTGCTTGACATGGAACCCTTAGACCCTCTATCAGAGAATTACCAAGAACGATTAAGACGCACACGATTCTACGAACGCCACGGATTTGTACGTACAGGCAGAGGAATGAAATATTTCGGTCAAAGTTTCGAAATCATGTGTACCAATCCGCCTTTCCGTGAGGCAGATTTTCGTAAACACTATGTAGAACCCGCTTTTGTAGAATGGAATCCAGAATTCTTTGATATAACACTACCACAATGAATATCATTCATCGTTGTACGTGGGTAAATCAGAAGAACCTACGCTACATAACATATCATGACGCAGAATGGGGTGTACCATGTCACGACGACCGCATGCTGTTTGAGATGCTTATACTTGAAGGCTTTCAAGCAGGATTGTCTTGGGAATGCGTACTTAACAAACGTGAAGCATTCCGTAAAGCCTACGACAATTTCGATGTGGAGAAAGTAGCCACCTACGACGAGAAAAAACGTATGGAGCTACTTGCTAACGCTGGAATCATCCGCAATCGGCTAAAAATAAATGCCAGTATAAACAACGCAAATGTTTTTATTGAGATTCAAAAAGAATTCGAGTCGTTCGATAAGTATCTCTGGCATTTCACCAACAATGAAGTGATAAAAGAGCCGTGCACACTTCGCGCCACGTCGCCACTATCCGACGAGATATCAAAAGACTTAATTAACAGAGGAATGAAGTATGTAGGAAGCACCGTAATTTACTCTTTCCTACAGGCTGTTGGTGTTATCAATGGACATATGGAAGGGTGTGATTGGAACAAAAGTATAGAGTAAAAAACAATTACGCATGAAGGCACCAACAGGTTTGGTAAGTTACCACTAGGTTATTAACATATAGAATCAAGAACTTCCTAAAAACTCTTACCTTTGCAAAAGGATACTCCCCCCTTTAAGTTACTAACGCATAAAAGCAATAAAACAAACGACATATTATAATGAGACCCTACATTATCTGTCATATGATAGCGAGCCTAGATGGCCGCATCGACTGCGACATGATCGAGAAAATAAGCGGTAATGAATACGATACCGCCTTGAATGCACTAAACTGCCCCAGCATCATAGAGGGCAAGACCACGCTCGTTGTCCACTATGCCGACAAGGGCACTTATGAGTACAAAGATAAGACACCCATTGGCAAACCCTGCTACTGGAAGTCTCCTACCGTAGAAGCTTTGCTACAGAAAGACGAAGAACCAGCCCTTTGGTTTGGCGTCGACACCCTTGGCACGCTCCTTTGGAGCATCAATGAGAGCGATGGAACACCACTCGTGATGATACTCTCCGAGCTAGCTCCTGTTGAGTATTTGGATTATCTTCGTTCGAAGGAAATTAGTTACATCGTCTGTGGTAAAGATGGTATCGACCTCAAGCAAGTGGTAAAGATGATGTACGAGCACTTTGCCATCCGTCGCCTTGCTGTAGTTGGCGGAGGTCATCTGAATGCCTCCTTCCTTAACGAAGGTCTGCTAGACGAAGTTAGTATGCAGTTTGCCCCTGGCATTGATGGTCGCGAAGGCTGGGCTGCCACTTTCGATGGACTTGCTCAGGACACTAAGCCGAGACTCCTAAAGCTTATTCATGTAGAACGGTTGGAGGGCACAGACACCGTCTGGATGAGATATAAAGTATAAATACAATGAAACATACAGTTAAACGCATTATGATAGACAAGAAAATCTATTCAGAAGTGCAATAACAATCTGTACTGATTCATACTTTGGCGGATGCCCTTGTGATGACGTAGGTAATGAATTCTTCTTCCATTGCGACGATGAGTATGATGACTTTCTGCACATGGAAGCAGACACACCCATCAAGAGCGGCACACTCAATGAATAATGAAGATAACAAATGAAAGATTTTGCCGCCATAGACTTTGAGACGGCCAATGGAAACCGCACCTCGGTGTGTAGCGTGGGTATTGTCGTTGTGCGTAATGGAGAGATTGTAGACTCTTTTTACTCCCTCATCAAGCCAGAACCAGAATACTATAATTATTATTGTACGCGCATACACGGTCTTACAAAAGAAGATACCGAAAATGCCCCTGTATTTCCTCAAGTTTGGACACAAATAGAGCCATTAATCGAAGGATTACCACTCGTAGCACACAACAAGGCATTTGACGAATCATGCCTCAAGGCTGTTTTTCGATGCTACCAGATGGATTACCCCGACTACCCTTTCTTTTGCACACTCCAACAGAGCCGCAAGGTCTGGCCCCAAGGCCATCACAACCTCGACATTATAGCCGCACGCTGTGGCTACAATCTCGAGAACCACCACCATGCACTCGCCGATGCCGAGGCATGTGCAAGAATAGCTATCGAGATATTGTAACCGCTATCGCTACACTTTAAGGAGGTCACGAAAATCCACAGTTACTATCATTCTTTATTAGAAGAGGATATCCCCACACTAGGGTTATCCTCTTCTTATGTAATACAATTAATTACACATAAATAGTTGGGAAGAATTGTGATAGGAAACACATGTAACTATGTCATAAAAAGACTTACAACCGGCTTTTCTGACTTTGTCCGGCACCCGTACCACGATATTTTTTATCAGCCTCATTAAAGCGCCACGTCACATCGAACGAGAATAATCGTCGTGCAGGGTTAATCGTCTCAAAATTTCGAGGTCCAAAGACAAGAACACCTGATTTTTGGAGATTGAACGGATCATAACAACGGAGATCGAACGTAAACTTACCCACGCGTTTAGTGTTGATGTCTTTCTGTAATCCCAGAGAAGTATCCCAAATATTTTTCGTCATACGATAAGACATATAGTCGCCTTTGCTTGCAAATACGATACGAGAATCCAAGCGCCAATCGTGTGGAAACAAGAAATCGTTGATCCATTGAATCTGTAGATATGGGTGATTCATGGTGATTGTCGAGCCATCAATAGTTTCGGTTTTATAGTTCTGCAAAAACAGTGCCACATTCCACATAGGATGCCACACACCAATCACAGGTCGAGCACTCATATTAATCGTAAATCTATTATAGTCGTCGGGACAATTGACCGACGAAATCAACGTCACCATGGGATCATTGCTACCAGGATAAGGCATCGACTGCAACACAATATCATCGATTATACGTTCGTAGACAAAAGTTAGGTTTGCCCAACGATAAGCAGCATTAAAGGTAAGGTTATGTGTATAGATAGGTGTTAAATAAGGGTTACCACTTTGGTAGCTGTATTTATTGATATAGAGAATTGAACTCGACAGGGTGTAATAATTTGGACGTTGTATGTCCTTTCGATACGACAACGACAACTGTGGACCTTTCGACATCGGATAAGCCAATGTAACAGAGGGGAACCAATCGCCATACGAACGACACACCTCATCTTGACGAACGCCAAAGTCGCTATATTCATTTTTTAGGTGTTCGTAGCGTAAACCAATCTGCGCATAAAATCCGCCAAAAGAACGACCATATTCTGCGAAAGCTGCTACCGACGACTCCGAGATTTCTGTGTCGGAACCTGCGACAGGCAACTGTTCGACACTCAACACATTGTAGACATCTTCACGCGATGTATAAGAATACTCAGCACCAGCACTAAGACTTCCTTTCCAAACTGGATAAGAAAGCACAAGTTTTG
>JAUNIJ010000136.1 GCA_030523485.1 Bacteroidales bacterium | reverse complement strand
GCACCGAGAATGACAGACATGGTTTGAGACCCAGAAAAATCGGTGCAAACCGTTGCACAAGTCAACAAAAAAAACGAAATTTGCAACTTGTAAATAAGTTCCTATTTTCTTATAATGAGGGTAGGGCAACACGCTAATTACTATGAATATAGACGAACGTAAAGAGATAATTAAACTCATCAACAGTGAGGTGGTGCCAGCTATTGGTTGCACCGAACCTATTGCCGTTGCACTTTGTGTGGCAAAAGCTACTGAGATTCTTGGGGTTCAACCAGAGAAAATTAATGTTAAACTGAGTGCTAACATGCTGAAAAATGCTATGGGCGTAGGTATTCCAGGCACGGGTATGGTGGGTTTACCAATAGCTATTGCATTGGGTGCTCAAATAGGCAAAAGCGAATACCAACTTGAGGTGCTGAAAGACTGCACTCCAGAAGCGGTGGAACGCGGCAAGGCTTATATAGCAGAGAAACGCATCACGATAGAACATAAAGAGACCACAGAAAAGCTATATATCGAGGTGCTTTGTACAACAGGCAATGAAAGTGCAACCGCCATTATTGCCAGCATACACACCAATTTCATACTGCTGAAAAAGAACGACGAAGTGCTTTTTGAAAAGGCTTTGGATGCTCAAGCACAAACTGAAGATGAGGGTCTGAAGTTGACTCTGAAGAAGGTGTATGAGTTTGCTACGACAACACCATTGGATGAGTTACGCTTTATTCTCGACTCAGCAAAACTCAACGGCAATGTGTCAAAAGAATCGATGAAAGGGCACTACGGACACGAAAGCGGCAGACTAATAGCACAATCAGAACGTAGCAATAAAGTGTTGGGCAACAGCATCTACACCCACATCTTAGCAGAGACATCAGCCGCTTGCGATGCACGTATGGCAGGTGCTTTATTTCCTGTAATGAGCAACTCAGGCAGTGGCAACCAAGGCATTTCTGCTACCATGCCAGTGGTGGTGTTTGCACGCGACAACGGCAACACCGAAGAGGAGTACATTCGTGCGTTAGCAATGAGTCACCTCACCGTCATTTACATCAAACAAAGTCTCGGACGTCTCTCAGCCTTATGTGGTTGCGTGGTAGCAGCCACAGGTTCGAGTTGCGGTATCACGATGTTGATGGGTGGCGGTTACAATGAGATTTGTGCTGCTGTGAAAAACATGGTTGGTAACATTTCTGGCATGTTGTGCGACGGTGCAAAACCAAGTTGCGCGTTAAAAGTAACCAGTGGCGTTAGTTCGGCAGTGTTAGCAGCATTGTTGGCAATGGAAGGCAAATGTGTGTCGGCCATGGAAGGTATTGTTGACGACGATGTCGACCAAAGCATACACAACCTTACACGCATCGGTCGTGATGGTATGAATGAGACCGACAAGGTGGTGCTTGACATCATGACTCACAAGAAATAATAAGCTATCATTTTTTATTATATAGTAAAGGCGGAGATATGCTTTATTGCGTATCTCCGCCTTTTTTGTTTTTCAAGAGGTTGAGGTGACAACTATTTTTTGTTCAACAAACCGATAACAGCACTTGCTTCCTGTCCGAAGAAATAGCGCACTTCGGTAGCCGGAGAGAAGAGGAAATCGTTGTAATGAAATAGTTGCACCGCAAGGAAACTATGATCGACAGCATAGCAAAAATCGAGTCTATCGCCGCCATTCATGTCGAAACGTAACGAATCACATTGTTTGACGTAGGGGACCACTTTATTGTCTTCACAATTAATGATGTGTCGTAAAGTGGTAGCAGTTACTGATGTAAAATAGAGCATGTCGCTTTTTACTTCAGCATTGGTGGGCGTATAGACCACTTTCTGCATGAGACCAAAAAAAGATTTATGTATGTCAATATACTTCTGTTGTGCCACAGCCGACGCCATGGCTAATGATTGAAATTTCATGATTAGGAATTTTTATGTTAGTTATTAATTAGTTCAATATGGTACGACACCATTTCTATAAAATGGGTTGTTATGAGATGATGAACTAAGCTGCTAACACAAAATTCGTCGTAAAGCAAAGACGTAGAAGAGTGCAGGTGTGGGCGTGTCGTAGGGTAAGAGTTCGTGCCGACAGACCACTTGATGCCACACCTTTTGGAGTGTTGTAAACGAGACAACACGTTGGTGATGTAGTTCGCGACGTTGCTTATTTCTTTGTAGTTGCAAAGAGGGTGATTCAGAGGCACCATATTGAATCTCGGCAATCTGACTGTCGAGATCGAATCCTAACGACACAACACCCATTAGAGGGTGCGACATCGCGTCGGGAGCACTCCATTCTGCCATATTGCCGGCGCATTCCGACATAGCTGTCTCAGCCTTTTCCGATGCTACGCCACCAAGCCAAACTTGGTTGTAGATGGTTAAGGATGCGATGATGAGAATTATGCCTAGAATCTTACGCAAGTCGTTGTTTGTTTAGTGTTTAAAAAGAATTAGAAGCGGAGACTTGCACCTATCATGGCATTGAAGCCGATGGTGTCGTAACCATACCATGGTTGATAGTTTTTACCGCCAATAGCCACAAGATTGTTCAGTTTGAGGAATATCGACCAATTGCGTTCAAATTGATAGTTTGCGCCAAAATTGAGGTCGTACATCGGACCAACTTCAACCACTGTTCCTGTTGTTGGAGAGGTTGGCAACCAGTTTTTCGATTTCGATTGACTTGCGAAATCGATATTCGCCGACAATCCTTTGTAGATACGTGCTTCAGCACCTAATTCAAATTGCCATGTTGGCATATGCCAAGCTTCGAGCGACGATGTCTTCAACTGCCATTTTCCGTAGCGCATTCCACCATAGATGCGGAAGCGTTCGTTGTAATTGTAACTTGCCTTAACACCAACAGTAAACAAACTTGCATTGTCGTGATCGGTCACAAAATTGTTGCTATAATGCCATAATCCATCGAGCGATTGATAGGCATTGTTGCGATAAAATGCTGCATCTTTGACCATTTTATAATGAAGGTCAGCTGTGATGTTCAATCCATCAATCGGGCGTAATTTAAAGCCGACAAACGCATCAATGGGGATATATGTGTTGTCGTAGGCTGCATGCTCAATAGCATAATAACGATTTTCGTTTAAGGTATTCCAAAGCGAATGTATTTGGTAGTCGCCAGTAACACCGCCAAAGAAATTAACGATGTCGGACACGGTATAATCAACAATTACATCAGGCGAAACAGCTACTTTACGTTCGTTGACAAAAGCAAAGTTAGACTTAACGCCTAAACGTAAATGAAGTTTTTTCCATTGTAGCACATAAGCCGGCGAGAGGGTAATGATGCCATTGTTTTGGTGAGCAGTAGCATATTGAGCTTCTGTAAGTGGTGTTTGTTCGTACCACGGTTGACTGCTATAGATTAAACCAAGAAATCCAAAATTAATATCGAGTTTATGCATGCCAACCATCATACCAGTGTTCAACAAGCCTTGCACCTGATGTTCTTGTAGGCGATTCGTTGTTGTAAGTAAACGATAGCCTAACGAAACATTATAGAACCAGTTGGATGGTAAAACGCCATCGCTTTTCATGCCAATGGTGAAAGCCAAACGATTAAGTGATTGGTGATCGGGGATAAGCAGATTTTTTTGAACATCTTGATTGGCTACGTTAAAGTATTTTGTAGTAGACAAAGAGTCTAAATCACTCAAACCATAATAGTTGAGCCATTCGTTGCGATAGCCAAGATTGAGATAAAGAATGCCCGGATCAAACTCTTTGTTAAAGTTGATATCGAGTGCGGTGTTAATATAATGTTTTGCACTATGTTTCTCATTGGCAGGTTGGATATCGCCATTATGATGGATACCAACATCAAAATAACCATCTTTAGAATTAAGTATAGGATACCAAAAATCAAGCATTTCGGTCCAATAAGGTCCAAATCCTAATTGCAAATAACCTTTTTCTGGTGTTGCATGTAAGAGGGTAGTATCGCAAGGTTTTGTGGCATTGATAGTAACAGCCTGATTCTCGGGTTTTAGCGAAATAGCGTAACGACTGTATTCTGTTGTTGCTTGTTCCACCTTAGGTTTTTCCATTTGCAACTCAACATTATTGCGTTTGTGCGTACCAATTTCTGGTTCATAGTCTTTTTCAATCTGAACCTTACGATAAATAGTTGTATCTTTTGATTGAGTTGTTTTTGTTGTTTGCGATGACAGTGTGGTTGTTACACATAACAATGTAAACAATGCCATGAGTGTTTTGTACATGCTACGATATTTCATTTTTCTCGATTAATTG
>JAUNIJ010000135.1 GCA_030523485.1 Bacteroidales bacterium | reverse complement strand
TTCGTGCACGCTGAAAATAAATTGTTGTGGGGTGAATCGAATGTAAAAAGAAAAGACTGTTGAATCAACAGTCTTTTCTATGATGGTACGTATGATATGTTGTTTGTTGTTTGTTAGAATTCGCTGGTAAAGTGGAATCGAATATGTTCAAAGTCTTGTTGTGCCATTTGAAGAACATAGCCAGACTCTGCTAAGAATACATCGCGTCCGTCTTTATCTTTTGCGAGATATTGGAATTTGCGTTTCTTAAAATTCTCGAGTTCTTTTTCGTCATCGCTCTCAATCCAACAGGCTTTAAATAGTGGGATTGGCTCCCAACGACATTGTGCTCCGTATTCATGAAGCAGTCGATATTCGATGACTTCGAATTGCAGTTGACCTACTGTTCCAATGATTTTTCTTCCATTGTTTTGATGTACAAAAAGTTGCGCAACGCCTTCTCCCATGAGTTGATCTATGCCTTTTTGCAATTGTTTCGATTTCATCGGGTCGGCATTTTCGATATATTTGAACATCTCAGGAGAGAAACTTGGGAGTCCTTTAAAATGAAGAAGTTCTCCTTCGGTCAAAGTGTCGCCTATTTTAAAGTTACCGGTGTCTGGAAGTCCGACAATGTCTCCAGCAAATGCCTCGTCAACGGTTTCTTTCTTTTGTGCCATGAATGCCGTAGGGCTACTAAATCGGAGGTCTTTGCCAAGTCGTATGTGACGGTAGTTTTTGTTGCGTTCAAAACGTCCAGAGCAAATTTTTACGAATGCGATGCAGCTACGATGATTGGGGTCCATGTTAGCGTGGATTTTGAACACAAAACCACTAAATGGTTCTTCTGTTGGTTCTACTTCGCGTTCTTCTGTTTGAACTGGTAGTGGCGATGGAGCTATTTCGATAAAACAGTTAAGCAGTTCTTGTACGCCAAAATTATTTAATGCGCTACCAAAAAAAACGGGAGCTACTTTTGCTGCAAGATAATTTTCGCGGTTGAATGGGTCGTAAACGCCATTGATAGTGTCGAGATCTTCGCGAAGTTTGTTGGCGTCGGCATCACCAATTTGCTTTTCTAATTCGTTGTCGTTGATGTCGCTAATTTTTATTGTTTCTGTGATGCGCTGTTTGTCGGGTGTAAAGAGGTTGAGGTTTTGCTCGTAGATATTGTAAACACCTTTAAAACGTTGTCCCATGTTGATAGGCCAGCTGAGTGGACGCACGCCAATCTCAAGTTCTTGCTCTAATTCATCTAGTAAGTCAAAGGGGTCTTGGCAGTCGCGGTCCATTTTGTTAATAAATATCATTACCGGTGTTTTTCTCATGCGACATACTTGCATCAGTTTTCGTGTCTGAGTCTCGACACCTTTTGCTCCGTCGATTACGATAATCACAGAGTCAACTGCGGTAAGTGTTCGGAATGTGTCTTCGGCAAAGTCTTGGTGTCCGGGGGTATCCAGGATATTTATTTTGTAGTTTTTATACTCAAATCCCATGACTGATGTTGCAACGGAGATGCCACGTTGACGTTCAATCTCCATCCAGTCAGACGTTGCTGTTTTTTTTATTTTGTTACTTTTCACAGCGCCAGCAACATGAATTGCACCACCAAAAAGTAGGAGCTTCTCAGTAAGCGTTGTTTTACCTGCGTCTGGATGAGATATGATGGCAAAGGTTCGTCTTCTTGCTATTTCTTCTTTAAAAGTCATGAGATATTGTGTCTGTAGTTTATTGTTCTTTAGTGAATTGTATTTTGTTTTCAAGGTGTTGAAAACGTGTGCAAAGGTATGATTTTTTTTTCTTGATTGAAAACATCTTAATTAGTAATGTGTTGAGCTTGAAAAAGTGTGTTATACTATATTATATTGCCGGGGTAAAATCAAATTGTTGACTCTGCTCTTTAAATTTGTCATCATCATAGTATAGTTCTTCGAATTTGTATTTGTGTTGTGTTTGTGTCGAAAAAAGTTTGTCGGTGTTATAGTGTGTTGAGTTTCAAGAAAAAGATGTACCTTTGTAAAATATTATCATACGCAAAAAGTAATGGTAGAGGATAAAATAAATAGTTCAAAATCAGACGATATTATTGCTGATGTAACGTCAAGCGACTATAAATACGGATTCACTACTGACATAGAAACAGAAGTGATACCCGTAGGTTTGAATGAAGAAGTTGTACGTCTTATTTCTGCAAAAAAAGAAGAGCCAGAGTGGTTGTTGGAATTCCGCTTAAAGGCTTTTCGTCATTGGCAGACGCTAAAGATGCCTAATTGGGCACATCTTGATATTCCAGAAATCGACTATCAGGCAATATCTTATTATGCTGCTCCAAGAAAAAATACCCCCAAAAGTTTAGATGAAGTAGATCCAGAATTGCTGAAAACATTTGATAAATTAGGCATTCCGTTGGAAGAGCAAAAGGCGCTTTCGGGAATGGCTGTTGATGCGGTTATGGATAGTGTAAGTGTAAAAACTACATTTCGTGAAACATTAGCAGAGAAAGGCATTATCTTTTGCTCAATCAGCGAGGCTGTGAAAAGCTATCCTGATTTGGTGAAAAAGTATCTTGGCTCTGTCGTTTCGTATGCTGATAATTTTTTTGCTGCACTGAATAGCTCTGTCTTCTCCGACGGCTCTTTTGTCTATATCCCCAAAGGTGTTAGATGTCCAATGGAGTTGTCGACATATTTCAGAATAAATGCAGGTAAGACAGGTCAGTTTGAACGAACATTGATTGTTGCCGACGATGACAGCTATGTCTCGTATCTTGAAGGATGTACGGCACCTCAACGTGATGAGAACCAACTTCATGCTGCAATTGTAGAGATTGTGGTAATGAACAATGCAGAAGTTAAATATAGTACGGTTCAAAACTGGTATCCAGGTGATAAAGAAGGCCGTGGCGGTATCTATAATTTCGTTACCAAACGTGCGTTGTGTAAGGGCGACAATTCAAAAATATCGTGGACTCAAGTTGAGACGGGCTCTGCTATCACTTGGAAATATCCGAGTTGCGTGTTAAAAGGTAACAACTCAATCGGAGAGTTCTATTCTGTGGCAGTAACAAACAACTATCAGCAAGCCGATACGGGAACGAAAATGATTCATATCGGCAAAAACACTCGCAGTAGAATTGTCAGCAAAGGCATATCGGCAGGAAAGAGTCAGAACTCTTATCGAGGATTAGTAAAGGTGATGCCAGGGGCAGAAAATGCGCGTAACTTCTCGCAGTGCGACAGTTTGCTGTTGAACGACAATTGCGGCGCACACACATTTCCATACATGGATATTCAAAACCCGAGTGCAGTGGTAGAACACGAAGCAACAACGTCGAAAATCAATGAAGACCAACTGTTTTATTGTAATCAGCGTGGCATCAGCACCGAAGATGCTGTAGGCTTAATTGTTAATGGTTATGCTCGTGAAGTAATAAACAATCTCCCAATGGAATTTGCTGTAGAAGCTCAAAGATTGTTGTCGGTCTCTTTGGAAGGAAGTGTTGGTTAACACAATGTAACTTTAAAACGAATACAATACTACTATAATGTTAGAAATAAATAATTTACATGCAACTGTTGCAGGTAAGGAAATACTTAAAGGTTTAACGCTGACAGTGCGTCCGGGTGAAGTTCATGCTATCATGGGTCCTAATGGCGCTGGAAAATCGACCATGTCGTCGGTACTTGCTGGTCATCCCTCTTTTACTGTTACTGAAGGAAGCATCTCGTTTTATGGGAAAAATCTTCTTGAAATGCCACCAGAAGAACGTGCTCGTGCTGGCATATTTATGAGCTTCCAATATCCTGTTGAAATTCCTGGTGTCAGCATGGTTAATTTCATGCGTACAGCAGTCAATGAACATCGTAAATATAATGGTGAAGAACCAATCTCTGCATCGGAGTTTTTGAAATTGATGCGAGCAAAGAAAAACTTGTTGCAGTTAGATAACAAACTTGCTAATCGTTCTGTCAACGAGGGATTTAGCGGTGGTGAGAAAAAACGCAACGAAATCTTTCAAATGGCAATGCTCGAACCGAAACTGTCTATTTTAGATGAGACCGATTCAGGCTTAGATATCGATGCCTTAAGAGTTGTTGCCAATGGCGTTAATAGCCTAAAAAGTAAAGATAACGCTTCCATCGTTATCACTCATTATCAACGACTCTTGGACTATATTGTTCCCGATTTCGTTCATGTGCTTTATAACGGCAGAATCGTAAAGACAGGCCCCAAAGAATTAGCATTAGAACTTGAAGAAAAAGGCTACGATTGGATTAAACAAGAGTTTGGAGAATAATATTTTATCG
>JAUNIJ010000010.1 GCA_030523485.1 Bacteroidales bacterium | reverse complement strand
ATTATTTTCAGCGCTCACGAAACCAAAACTCCCCACAAGAAATTATTTTCAGCATAAAAACTTTCGTGCATCCCAAAATGAAAATATTTTCAGCGTGCACGAAACCAAAACTCCCCACAAGAAATTATTTTCAGCATAAATTTTTTCGTGCATCACCACAAGAATTTGTTGCGAGAAGTTTTCGTTTCATTTCTCGCCACAACAATTTATTTTTACAATAATTCACTCGTTTTTTGCCGATACAAAAATTACACCGAAACTAATACCATTGCAACACACGATACATAACCACCACACAATCACCAAATTAAAAACAACTTCCACACCATCACAACCTGTTTCAACGTTTTTTTTAATCATCGGATTTTACGTAACTTTGCACTTTAAACAACTTTAAGACAGCAGCAACATGGAATTGACCACACAATGGGACAAGACATTCGCCAAAAGCGACAAAGTGAACCACAAGAAAGTGACGTTTAGAAACCAATACGGCATCACATTGGTAGGCGACCTCTACGAACCAACAGGTGCTTCGTACGGACTTCCTGCCATTGCTGTATCAGGTCCGTTTGGTGCCTGCAAAGAACAAGCATCCGGACTCTATGCCCACGAATTGGCTCAACGTGGCTACGTCACACTGGCTTTCGACCCCTCGTTTACTGGCGAAAGCGAAGGCACACCACGTCGCACCGCATCGCCCGATATTAACACCGAAGACTTCATGGCTGCGGTCGATTTCCTCTCGCTCTACAAACGTGTTGATGCCGAACGCATTGGCATCTGCGGCATCTGCGGTTGGGGTGGCATAGCACTCAACACCGCCGCCATCGACACTCGCATAAAAGCCACCGCCGCCATAACGATGTACGACATGACACGCGTGAAAACAAACGGCTACTTCGACGCCGACAACAACGAGGCAACACGCTACGCCGCCAGAAAACACATGTCGGAACAACGCACCATGGCAGCAGGTACACAACGCACCACACAAGAAGGTGGACTGCCCGAAGAAACTCCCGATAATGCACCACAATTTCTCAAAGAATACATTGCCTACTACAAGACATCACGCGGTTATCATCCACGTAGCGGCAACAGCAACGATGGCTGGCATACGTTTGGCACACAAGCCTATTTCAACAGCCGTTTCCTACGCTTCACCAACGAGATACGCTCAGCTGTGCTGGTGATGCATGGCGAAAAAGCGCACTCACGCTATTTCGGCGAAGATGCTTACAAATACCTAACCGAGGGACAACCCAATGCAGGCATTCTGCCCAATGCCTACTCCGACAACAAAGAACTATATATTGTGGCAGATGCCAATCACACCGACCTCTACGATGGCGGTCCCGACGGCACACGCATACCTTGGGATAAACTCGAGAGTTTCTTCAACACCTATTTAAAATAGGCAACACCAACAACAAACAGCATAAACAACAAAAACAAGAGATAAATGAAAAAACAAGACTGGATTGTTATTCTCATCGTGGTGGTCCTTCTGGCCCCATTCTTCATTCCCGCCACAGGTTTCTTCCATTGGTTCGAAACAAGCACCAAGGCACATCCTTTCATCATGGCTTTCTTCAAATTCGCCATCCTCTCAACTTTCGGCGAAGTGCTCGCCCTACGCATTCGTAAAGGTGTGTACAACGAGCCCGGCTTCGGCCTTGTGCCACGCATGATGGTGTGGGGTTTCCTCGGCATCTGCACCACTATGGCAATGATGATATTCAAATCGGGTGTCCCAACATTTCTTGAAGCCGTAGCGGGATGCGAACGTGGCATGCTGACACAAATCTACGCATCGCCCGAACTGACTTGGGGCAAACTAGGCATCGCTTTTGCCGTAAGTGTGCTGATGAACACCCTGTTCGGCACCGTGATGATGACGTTCCACAAATGCACCGACATACACATCACAGAAAATGGAGGTACCGTGCGCGGACTACTCCGCCCGATGAAGATGCGCGAAATAATGAGTAAGAAACTGAACTGGGATGTTCAATGGAACGTGGTGTTCAAGAAAAACATACCGCTCTTTTGGTTCCCCGCACACACCATCACCTTCATTCTGCCACCAACACTTCAAGTGCTCTTTGCCGCTTTGCTCGGCGTAGCACTCGGATTGCTTCTTGCATTGGCTGGACATAGTAAGCAAAAAGCATAGCAACAATCACACATTCAGACAATGATAAAGAACCTGATTTTTGATTTTGGCAAGGTGCTGGTCGACTACGACTTCGATGCATTTTTCCTGCAACATATTCCCGACGAAAAACGCCGCAACGCCTTTAAACCACTATTTTACAACGAAACGATGCAACAACGTTTCGACCGCGAAGATGAGACACTCGAAGCGATAGGCAACGAGGTGATTGCACAACATCCCGAATTGGCAGAAGAGGTGCGCTTTTTCATCAACCATTACGAAGAGTTGGTGATTGGCGAAATAGAAGGCATGCGCGAACTTATTACACGATTGAAAAGCGAGGGATTCCGCATCTACGGACTCAGCAACTGGTGTAGCAAAGTGTACGCCACAATGGCACAATACGAAATTTTCAAACTCCTTGATGGTTACGTCGTCTCGTCGGAAGAAAAAAGCATCAAACCCGAAAAGAAAATTTACTTGCGACTGTTTGAGAAATACGACCTCAAACCAGAAGAGTGCCTCTTTGCTGACGATAAAATGGTGAACATCGACGCCTCACGACAAGTAGGTATGGATGGCATCGTGTTCGAAAACACAACACAGTACGAACGCGAACTACGGCAACGCCTAAAAAATCAATGAAAAAGGTAAAAATCACGGCACTACGCCAAACCGTCTACACCGACCTCATGACACAGTACGAGAATCCCATTGAAAAACCTTGCATGGTGAACATCGGGACGACGTGGATAAGCATAGATGGGCAATGTCCCGAAGGATTTTGCACCGAAGCATGGAAGACGTTGCAACCATTTGTCGAAGCATTAGCACAAGGAAAAGGAAATTTCTTTGACGGGTGGATGAAAAACCCCAACAGCGCATTGCTGAGTTGCAACGATGGCTTCCGACCCGTCAGTTTCTTGGTGGAAACCATTGAATAAAAATTGCTTCCGCCTGGTTTTTGCAACAGACAATGCAACAAAACAGACCAAAACAACATCATTATAAATATACAACAACAACATCAACAAACAATAAAAAGAATCTAACTATGAAGAAAATTTACAACCTCTTGGCTTTAGCCTTTATCGCATTTGCTATGTTCTCTTGCGGTAACGACCCAAAACCAGAACCAACACCGGAACCAGAACCAGAACCAAAAACCACTGCCGAACTTATCGTAGGCACATGGCAACTCACAGATGGTAGCGCTACTGTACTTGGACAAGAAGTCAACATCATGGATTTTATGAACGGCAACGAATATTGCGTCATGTTTAATGCCGATGGCACTGCTACTGCATACAACAAAGCCGACGGTGTACCAGAAACAGCTGACTCAACCTGGAGCTACGACGAAGAAACCAACAGTATTTCAATGACTGTATCAGGAACAACAGAATCACTCCTCCTTAAATCTATTGATGAGACAACCATGGTTGTCGAAGGAAACATAACTATCGATGGCGTGGGCTCATTAGCTGCTACACTCACACTTACACGTATCGTAGAATAAGCACAACATCATTCACAGTCGATACAAACACACCCGTTGCACCAGAAAATGCAACGGGTGTGTTTTTTTTAGCAACAACGAAAGAAGTCTAACGTCGACCCGAACGTTTGCTGAGATATTCGATAGCGTAGACTGGCCAAAGAGGGATTTTACGGAAGTTACGACGCACATATGGAATGTAGAGCAACATAAACAATAACGTAAAGAATCCTGAAACCCAAATAACAATGCCATAGATTCGTTTGATGGCTATCGACATCATATTATTTATGAAAGGGCCAGACATCATGTCGGAAAGTTGACGCGGATCAAACTGTGTAAGCGTAAGTTGACTTCCGTAACGCGATAAATTATCGTTTAAAAAATGACTAAACAATGTGGTGTAGATGCCATAACCCGCAGCACCAGCAAGATACATATGCAAAATATTAAACACGAACAGACCCATAAAAAAATGGTCGAGGTCGTGAACCGACGTTTCTAAGCCCCACATCAACGTAACAGCCAAGATACACGTAGCGCAACCACGAAACATAATAGCAAGGCGAAACTGCTCTATATTTACATTGACATCAAGACGGAAATACATCAACAACGCATACATCAAGATACATCCAAACCCTATACCTACTAAATGCCACACTTCCCACTTTTTCCATGCAAGCCAAATGAGCGATACGATTACACCGATATAAATACCTGGCAACGCCCACAAAAATTGCTTCTCTTTAGTGAGTTCTTCCAATGGAATCACAGTGGAATAGAGGATTTCTTCTAACGTATGCTCACAACCAAGCAACAATTCGGCAATAGCCACAACACCAATGATGGGCACCACATTTTTGTATTTAAACAATTGCAATTCTACATACGGCTCTTTCAACGTATAAACACGATGCAAAACAAACGACAATAGCACAAAAGTAATGCCAAGCATGACACGCATATGAAATGCATCGAACCACATATAGTAATCACCATAAACAAGCATATAACTCACCACAAGCATTAATGCACTGATGAGTAAACCTGTTGGAAAGTCGATGCCTTTCAACGAGAGGCGTTGAGGCAGTGGACAGAATGGGCGACACAACACCAATTGCGTCAGCACAACGAACGACATAGTGCCAACAGTATAAACATGCATCATTTGCCACGTGAAATGATGTGCAATGAAAGCTGCTAGAAAACCACTTCCTTCGATAGCAGTAAGCAACACGATGTGCAACACAGGAAAAAACACGCCAAAATCACGCTTCGGTGTAAACCACAATTGAATGTTCGACATACACTCAAACGTTCCTTGCAGTTTCGCCATACCTGCAATAAAGCAGATAGGCACAAGGACGAACATGCTGGTGGCATGCATCGTGATAAGATTACAAACAGCGATGGTAACAGCAGCACCAATGAGCAATTGTTGATTAGTGAATCGAAATTTCATGCGAAACAACAGCGGGAAATATATCGCCATGCCTGCCAAACCAGCATAAAGCAACATCACGAGGTCTTCAATCATGAAGCTCGTTGTACCACGAATATTATCGAGGGCACCGAGATAGACACCACTGGAAAACTGCACGCAGAACACCGTAACGACATAAATCCAAGGCTGAAGCCCTCTTGGCACCCACGACTTAAACATCGGCATCACAAACCCCATGTTTCTCGGTGGTTGAGGGGCATGCATCAACGTTTCTGTTACTTTTCCCATATGTAACTAATGTTTTACCTTACACTCGACATTGTAGCCAGCATGCAACCGACTAAGTGCTTCTACATCGTTTCCTTCTAATGAAATACGCACCGTAACACGTTGCTCCACCTTCACAAAATTACCCGTAGCATTGTCGATTGGAATAAGTGAGAAAGCACTACCCGTAGCGTCGGAAATACGTTCCACCGTACCAGTGTAAGTTACACCAGGAACAGCATCAGCTTTAATTGTCGCTTTTGCGCCAATAGCAATGTCAGGCAATTGGCTCTCTTTGTAGTTCGCTTCTACCCACATTTCACTGTTGTCGACAATGCTCACCAGGGTTTGACCAGGATTAACGAGTTGACCAACGTTGATATCTTTCGTGCCTACCACGCCGTCGCATGTAGCTACAACATAACAATAAGAAAGGTTCAAACGTGCCAGTTCTACAGCTGCACGAGCTAAATCTAACGTTGCATTAGCAGCTGAGAGATGATAGCCTTGCTCTGCTTTCACTTTTGTTTGTGATGTGCGCGCACGTTGCACTTGTTCGTAGCGTGCTTTTGCCGAGAGATAGGCGGTATGCACGTTGTCATATTGTTGTTGCGTCACCGCTTTCTGCGCCAACAAACGTTCAAAACGTGCATCTTCACGTTGTGCATTCTCCATATTAATGCGCACTTCTTCGATGGAAGCTTCCGTAACACTAATATTAGCATCGGTTGTTTGTATGCTCGACCCTGTTGCTTTCGATCCTTGTTCTGCACGTTCAAGATCGGCAAGAGCTTGAGCCAATCGAAGACGATGCTCTATGTCTTCGATGATAACAAGCGTATCCCCTTTTTTCACTTCTTGAAACTCTTCAAAACGAATCTCTTTTACGAAACCTTGCACACGAGTGTTTTGCGGACTGATGTGTTGACGCACACGAGCATTATCGGTGAATTCCGAATTACCAAAATGAGCAAATTGGCACACCACGATAATGATGCCTACCAATAGCAATGCAACAACTACAATATTATATATATTGCGTGACAATTTACTTTTATCCATAGTGTAATATTCTTGTTTGATTGGTGAATTTATAAGTTAGAACAGATGTAAAGAAGTTGATAGTAGTTATAGAGAATATTGATACGTGCGTTCACGAGTGCCAACTCTGCCGATAATTTCATGTTAGAAGCATCGAGCATATCGGTGAGTAACGCAAGACCATTACTGTAGCGGTTTTCAGTCACACTGTAATGTTCTTCCGCCAATTGCACGCTTTTTTGTTGGGTGCGAAGCTCACTCTGAGCCGTTTGATAGTTCACGTACGCTGCTTGCACCGCTTTCGACACCTCTTCTTGTGCCAACGTACTTTCTTGTTGTGATTTGGCTAAATCGAGACGTGCACGAGTAAGTTCACGATGGCTCTTCCACAACGACGAGAAATCGTATTGCACGCCAAGCCCGGCAAACCAATAATTAAAGTTTTTGTTGATAACAGGCACTTCGATGGTAATTGGTCCATCGAAATGGTTTTCTGCCACCACCACGATTTTAGGAATCATTTTAGAACGCACCAACTTCACCTGCTGTTCGCTTATGTTGGTAGCGGTACGTGCTTGTTGTAGTCCGGTGTTATCATTCAACGCACGCTCTTGCCAATCGGCCTCAGAAAAAAGTTGTACGGCATCGTCGGCACTAAAAGCAAAGACTGCATCACGTAATATTGGCGTGTGAAGCGTAACAGCAAGTTGGTTGCGCAAGATGCTGATAGCATCAGCCACTTTCTCGCATTGCAGTTTCAACGTCTCAAGTTGCAATTCGTGACGTGTGATGTCGTTGTCAAGTGCCGTGCCACTATTCACACGTGCCCGAGTGTTGGCAATCAGTGTGTCGGTAAGAGCAATGTTCTCGTCAAGCACTGCCGCTTGGTTCTGCAGTCGACAAAGATCGAGGTAATGACTTGCAATCAGCAAACGTACTTCCTGCCGGTGACTCTTTAAATCAAGTTCTGCCATCTCCTTTCCTAATTCTGCAAGACGCACACCACTATACAGCGCGCCACCAGCATACACCACCTGTAGCGCTTTGACATAGAAGCTATTGGTAAGATGTGGATTCTCCACCTTCTCCCAATTGGTAAAGTTGCGGTCGCCCAACCAACCGTTACCGAGATATCCTACACTGAGCTCAACGCCCAACTCAGGAGCACGAGCAGCACGGGCAGCACGCACACCATCTTCGGCACTTGCCACAGCTGTAGCACTCACCTGCAATGTTGTACTGTGGTCGTCGGCAAGACGAAAGAGGTCGTCGAGCGTGTAAGCCTGTTGACCACACACGCGCACCAACGCCGACAAACACAGCAAAAGGGATAAAATTCCTATTCTTTTTCTCATATTTGTTTTGTTGATATTGTTACGTTTTTTCAGCCTATGGCACAAAAAAAAACGACAACAGCCAACCACTGTTTCACCCTTTTTTAAAAAGGGATAGTGTGTTGGCTGCTGTCGCTTTATCGGTCTGAAAACCTACGTCAAAGACAGAGTGACGCGCTTTGCATCCTGCCTTGGGATGCATTTATTTTTTATACGCCGAGGCTATCGCTAAATTTTCGGCCGCAAAATTACAAATTTTTTGAATACTTTTGTAATCCACATTTCATCAAAAATTTGTCAATACACACAACACACACAAAACGATGAACACACCACCGGCAACACAGCATACCACCCCCAAAAAAACAGAGATTTTCTTTGCTCCGCTACAAGGCTTCACCGAGACACCCTACCGCGAAGCACACCACACACTGGTTGGTGGTGTAGCACGCTACGGCATGCCATTCCTACGCCTTGAACACAACGAACCACGACGACACGACATTCGCGAACTACAAGCTACCACTGCTGCCACACACCACGCTGTGCCACAAGTAATAGCCGCCAATGCCAACGAGTTTCGCACACTCGCACTGCTGATAGCACAAAACGAACTTACACACATAGAATTCAACCTCGGATGCCCATTCCCCATGCAAACACGTCACGGAAGAGGCACCGCCATGATGCAACACCCCGACACCCTCGTCGACATCATAAATGAGATGCAACGCCTACACGACGAGCAACACCTCACATTCTCCATTAAAATGCGACTCGGACACACGTCATCCAACGAATGGGAGCCACTCATGACACTGCTCAACAGCGCACCCATCGACTACCTCGTGATGCACCCACGCATCGGCACACAACAGTACGACGGCAACGTCGACCTCGAACAATTTCAACGTTTCTACCTTGCTTGCCAACAACCACTCGTCTACAACGGCGACATCAACACCATCGGCGACATCAACCGCATCGCAAACACATTCCCGAAACTTCGTGCCATAATGATTGGCCGCGGACTACTCGCACGCCCCACATTAGCACAAGAATACAACACCGACAAACTTGCCACCGACGACGAAGTACGCCGCACCTTCGTCGACATCCACCGCCAAGTAGTCTATCACTACGCCAACACTCTCGAAGGAGGCGAGCAACAAGTACTAAAAAAAGTACTCCCACACTTCGACTACGCCACCACCCTCTTCGACCACAAAGCCATCAAACGCCTCAAAAAAGCACGCACCCTCGCCAACTACCTCAGCGCACTACAACAGATGTAGAGGGCGGAAATAATATTGTCTATATCAAATGCTTAGAGCATATCCCAATAAGACAAGGACCACTTCCAAAAATCTGCTTTCGCCTTCTCAACAAAAATTCACAAACTAAAACAGCACGAACACAACATCACACAGTTTTTGCTTTCAACAAGAAGACAAAATAAAATGGAGCAAAAATTGCAGAGTGAACAGTCAATCCGATTCATACCCACAACAATTTCTTGTGACGATGCACGAAAAAATTTCTTCCCACAAGAAATTATTTTCAGCGTGCACGAAACTGAAACTTCCCACAAGAAATTATTTTTGGCATGAAATTTTTCGTGCATCACCATCATAAATTTGCTTGGGCTGCTTTTTGTTTCGTTAAAGTCATTGCAAATGATGTGTCGTAGTAAACAATTTGCCACGTCAAACTTTTGAATCACTTTTTTCCTGGTGTTGTTCCTAATAAAAACGAAAAAATGTTGATTTACAATGTACTTTAAAAAATGTGGCTATGTAGAAAAAAACTGTCGTTTTCTTGTCCCCATCTGTCCTCCAACATCGTGTTTCTATTGTCTCAACCCATGTGTTGGCATTTAAAAAGTAGTGTAAAAGCGAACGAGGTTCAAAAACATTGCGTTAGTATACTGTTGATAGTCAGACATTAATGATGTTTGAAAAAATTTCGCGAAAAAAAAATTGAAAATTGATGCGTTCCGTTTGCAAAAGATTTGGTTACTTTGCGCTCCTTTTTAAGGGTAGTATACATTATAAATATAGTATAGGAAATATGCCAGCATCTAACCTCGTAATAGTGGAGTCTCCAGCCAAAGCAAAGACTATTCAGAAATTCTTAGGCGATGACTATGTCGTAATGTCGAGCCAGGGTCATGTACGCGACCTTGCCGACGACAAATTTTCTGCGGAATTGTTTGGATCTTACCATCCCCATTATGTGGTGTTGGAAGAGAAAGAAGCCATCGTGTCGAACTTGAAGAAAGCAGCGTCGAAAGCATCAATGGTATGGTTGGCTTCCGATGAAGACCGCGAGGGAGAAGCTATTGCGTGGCACTTGAAAGAAGTGTTGGGTTTGAAAGATAGTCAGACACGTCGCATTGCCTTTCACGAGATTACAAAAAATGCCATCTTAGAAGCCGTTGCCAATCCTCGTCCGCTGAACATGGATTTGGTGAATGCTCAACAAGCACGTCGCGTGCTCGACCGTGTTGTCGGTTTCGAGTTGTCGCCAGTGCTGTGGCGTAAGGTTCGTCCGCGTCTCTCTGCTGGTCGTGTGCAAAGCGTAACGGTGCGCTTGGTTGTGGAACGTGAGCGTGAGATTCAACAGTTTAAGCCAGAGTCGTTCTATCGTGTGTCGGCAGAGTTTCTTGGTGCCGACGGCAGCAAATCCTTCACTGCGGTGTTGAAACGTCGTTTGACCACCATCGAAGAGGTGCGTCAGCTGTTAGAAACGATGTCGCATGCCACCTTTACCATCGAGAGTGTCGAAACGGTGCCTGTTCGTCGCACACCACCACCACCATTCACTACGTCGACATTGCAACAAGTAGCAGCACGTCAGTTCGGCTTGTCTGTGAGCACCACCATGCGTTTGGCACAAGCGCTCTACGAGTCGGGACAGATAACCTACATGCGTACCGACTCAGTCAACCTCTCGTCGTTGGCACTCAACACCGCAAAACAAACCATTCTCGAACGCGATGGCGAGCGCTACTATCACTACCGTCAATACGCTACCAAGAGTAAAGGTGCACAAGAAGCACACGAAGCCATTCGTCCTACCTATCTGTCTAACCCAACCATTAAAGCTAATGCGCAAGAACAACGTCTCTATGGCTTGATTTGGAAGCGCACCATAGCATCGCAAATGGCTGATGCCGAGTTGGAAAAGACAACGGTTACCGTGTCTGTCGATGGTACCGACGACCAATTTGTGGCAACGGGTGAGGTGATGGTGTTCGATGGTTTCCTCAAAGTCTACGTAGAACACACCGAAGAGGACAACGAAAACACACAGGAGGTGTTGTTGCCAAAGCTTTCAGAAAAAGAAGCACTGACACTCGTGGCTTCAACAGCACAAGAAAAATTCACCTCTCACCCAGCACGTTACACCGAGGCATCGTTGGTTCGTACGCTTGAAGAACTGGGCATTGGCCGCCCATCAACCTATGCGCCAACCATCTCAACCATTCAGGAGCGTCAGTACGTGGCAAAAACAGAGATAAACAATGCCGCCACCGATACCCACCTCTTTACACTTAAAGAGGGCAAGATAACTGAGACACTTCAGCACAACAAAGGCACAGTAGACAAAGGAAAACTCTCGCCAACCGACATCGGCACCGTAACAACACAATTCCTTATTGACAACTTCCCCGAAATCATGGCTTATGGTTTCACCGCACAAGTGGAGAGTGAATTTGATGCCATTGCTAACGGCAAATCGGATTGGTGCGAAAACATACGTAGCTTCTACACCACGTTCCATCCAAGCGTAGAAAAAGCTGCCGACCAACAACATGCGAATGGTGAGCGCACACTTGGCACCGACCCAGTGACGGGCAAAGTGGTGTTGGCACGTTTGGCACAGTACGGTTCGGTAGTGCAAATAGGTGCTACCGACGATGCAGACAAGAAGTTTGCTAAGTTGCCAAAAGACAAAAAGATAGAAACCATCACACTGGAAGAGGCGTTGGATCTCTTTAAGTTGCCAGCTCACCTCGGACTGTTTGAAGATAAGGAAGTAGTGGTGGGTGATGGTCCGTTCGGATATTACATCCGTCACAACAGCAAGTACATCTCGCTACCTAAAGGCGAAGATCCTCTTGCAGTGACGTTGGAACATGCCGTTGAACTCATTCAAGCCAATCGTGAAGCAGAGAAACAGCGCATAGTGAAGACTTTCGAAAAACACGACATTGCCATAATGAATGGTCGTTTTGGTCCTTACATTAAACACGATGGCAACAACTACAAGATAGCTAAAGGCGTAGACGTTGAAAAACTTACGTTGTCGGAATGTCAAAAAATTATTGCCGAAACCGAACCATCGCGTCGTGGCAAACGGCAAGCAGCTAAAAAAACGGTAGTTAAAAAAACGGCTGCTACCAAAAAAACAGCCACTACCAAAAAATCTTCTGCTAAGGCAACAGCCACTAAGGCAACGAAAGCCAAAAAAACAACTGCCAAAGCAACAACAAAAGCTTAAGCATGCCAACTTCATGATAACAGAAAACCCCACCAAGCGTGGGGTTTTCTTTTTTTGTTGCAGAAGTTTATTTCCTATTTCTAATGGCTAAAAAAAATAGGACTTCTTGGTGAGGAGTCCTATTTGTGACGTTAATGTTTGCCAACCTTTTCTTTGGTTGGAGTCTGCCATTGATGTTATTCTGGGTTAATGTCGCCCTTTTCTGGTAGCGCTTTCCAACCCTCGCCAAATGCCTCGTAGGCATCAGTAACCACAACGAATGCTTTGGGGTCGACTTCTTTGATTTTTATTTTCATTGCTGTGGCTTCCTTGCGGCTGAGCACCATAAACAACATCTCTTTCTCTTCGTCGCTATAGAGACCGCTACTCTTAATGCGTGTTGCGCTTCGGCCTATCTCGTTGAGAATGTATTTTTGCAAAGGGAGGTTCTGCTTCTCTGTGATAATGAATAAGATTTTGTCGTCTTTGCTACCATTGATAACGAATGCGATGACGCGAGAAATGATGAAGATGGAGATGAGCGAGTAGAACGATAGCAAGAATGGCGACTGTGTGGCGTTGACCTCGTTTCCTCCGCCAAAACCTATGACGATGAGTCCAAAGGTGACAACGGTGGCATCGACAATCAAGATGGCATTGGAGAACGGAATGTGGAGATATTTTTGGAAAATCATGCCAATGATATCGCTGCCGCCTGTTGTTGCTTGATTGCGAATGACGATGCCTGTGCCAATGCCAATCACTACAGCTCCCATGATGCAGGTAAGCAATAGGTGGTCGCTGAGGTCGAGTCGTCCGCCAAGAATTTGTGTTGGATCAAGTGCCTTCAATGCTTCTTCGTTGGGATAAACAGCCCGTTCCATGGCATTCATAATGGTAGGAGTGGTGAGCACTGCTACAATGGTGCGAGCGCCTAAGGCTGTGCCTAAGAGTAAAACCGAGAGGATGAGCAAAGGAATGTCGAACATGTAACCGAAAATACCAACCTGAATGGACGGAAACAGGTTATGGAGCACGATGCTGGCGCCATAGACACCACCAGGCACGATGTTGTAGGGGTTGATGAAGAACACAAAACCAGCCGCCAAGATGGCGCAACCGATAAAGATGTTAAGCCAAGAAAGCCACCAATTGAGGTGTTTCGCTGGTTCGAGAAACGATTCTATTTTTTGATTCATAAGCGTGTGATGTTGCTTGTTGGAGTGTTTGGTAGACTGACGTAAATAAAAGAAAATAAGGAGAAAGTTGTGCTCTCTCCTTATCGTTCCTTACTGACAAGGTTTTGCGCTCAAGGAGTGAAAAATCTTGTGAGTAAATCTAACCACTATACTTCACTGAAAACAATGCAAAGTTAAACATTTAATTATAATTATACAAGAGATGACGGGAATTTTTTTCTGACCTCTTGTGGAGTGGCTTATTTCAGTCTGTCGTTGTACAGATTCCCCCTTTTTTTCCAATAAAGCAGTAGGAAGAGTGCGAAGAGCATTCCACCAAGGTGTGCAAAGTGTGCGATGTTGTCGAAACGGAATCCTCTAATGCCCGCAAACAGCTCGATGGCAGCGTAGATGGCAACAAACCATCGTGCTTTGATAGGAATAGGGATGAACATGATGAAAATCGACTGTTCGGGAAACATCCAACCAAAGGCAAGTAGCAATCCGAAAATGGCTCCTGAGGCACCTACCGTAGCCATCGAGTTGGCTACGTATGCTAATTGCGATGCGGTGAGTGAGTTTGCCATCGATTGAAAACTTAATTCCCATGTCAATTGTTGGATGATGGCAGCACCAAAACCAGCGACAAAATAGAAAATTAAGAATTTTTTGCCGCCCCAAATCTGCTCAAAATCACGTCCAAACATGAATAAAGCGAACATATTACAGAAAATATGTGAGATGCTGATGGTGTCGTGCATGAACATATAGGTGAGCGGTTGGAAAAAATGGAAGCGTGCACTCCGCCAGTAGTACATGGCAAAAGTATTGTAGAGGTCGATGCCCGATGTTCTTTGTAACACTATGGTTGCCAACCATATAATGATGTTTAGCATCAGTAGATGGCCAACTACTGTAAAGCTAAATTGCGATGATTTATTGTTGAAATCCATATCAAAAATGCGGTGTAAAAGTGGTAGACAAAGATACAGAAATAATTTTTATTTCCCGTACACTATTTTTGAGAAGAAAAAGTCGCTAAAAATTATTGTGTTGTGAGAAAAATTACTATCTTTGCCTCGTTATTAATCCATCAACAAATAATTGTTTTCGCTATGAATAAAACAGAATTGATCGAAGCAATGGCCAACCGTACAGGTTTGACCAAAAAAAACGCACAAGAAGCTCTTAACGCTTACCTTGAAGTTGTAACCGAAACTTTGAAAAAAGGTGATAGCGTTGCATTGATTGGCTTTGGTACTTTCAGCGTTGCTGACCGTCCAGCTCGTACCGGATTAAACCCTCAAACAAAAAAGAAAATTAAAATTGCTGCTTCAAAAACAGCTAAATTTAAAGTTGGTGCTTCTTTGAAAAAAGCACTTAACTAATAGATTCGAGTTTGACGAAGGAAGGGTGTCGGGAAATGGCACCCTTTTTTCTTTAAATAATCTATCGTACAATAATCCGGGCAGTGGTGCTAATCGGGTTATTTTTATATGTTTAGAATATGCCTCAAGTAAATCCTTATATCATAACGGTGGTGATGCTCATCTGCTCCAACTGTTTTATGACATTCGCATGGTACGGCCATCTGAAACTAATGAGTAATAAGGCGTGGTGGGTGTGTGCTTTGGCAAGTTGGAGCATTGCTCTTATTGAATATATGATAGCTGTGCCAGCCAACCGCATTGGCAGCACCGTCTACACCCTACCACAACTGAAAATTATTCAAGAGGCAATCACGTTGACCGTTTTCATCCCTTTCTCCGTGTTCTTTATGCATCAACCATTTAAACTCGACTATGTTTGGGCAATGTTGTGTCTGCTTGGTGCTGTTTACTTTATGTTTAGGGGATGATGATAATACAAAAGTACAGAAGAAGAGTAGATGCTTTATCCAAAAAATAACATAGAGACAAAAATCGGTTTCGACAAGATACGCAGTTTGTTGAAGCAGAAATGTCAGAGCGAGTTAGCAAAAGAGTTGATTGACGACATGAATTTCTCTGCTGCTTACGACAATGTCTGTCGTAATGTAGGTAGCGTGAGTCAGATGCAGTTGCTCATTGAAGAACAACACCCATTGCCATTGGGCGTTGTGGCAGATCTTCGTGAGGCTTTTGCTGAGACACGCATCGTTGGTACGTATCTCCTTGCCGACAGTCTTGTGTTAGTGCGTGATAACATAGCGATGGCTCTACTGATAAACACCACTCTCAACCAGTTGGAAGAGCGCTTTGCACTGCTTAAAGCCTATGCACGTGAAACAATGGACTTTCGTGTTGTGATGCGACAAATCGACCACTTGATTGATAAGTTTGGCAACATTAAAGACAATGCCTCGACAACGTTGTTGGACATACGACGAAACATAGCTCAAACACAGTCGGGTTTGTCGCGCACGTTACAGTCGGTGTTGAAAAAAGCTCAAGCCGACGGATTGGTTGAAGTAGATGCCTCACCAACCATTCGCGATGGGCGTTTGGTGCTTCCTGTGTTAAGTATGAACAAAAGGAAAATCAGCGGCATTGTGCACGACGAATCGGCAACAGGAAAAACAGTGTTTATCGAACCTGCTGCTGTGGTGGAAGCAAACAATCGGTTGCGTGAGTTGCGTGGTGAAGAACAGCGCGAAATTATTCGTCTGCTCATTGAAACAACATCAGTACTACGACCCTATTATCCTGAAATACTCGACCTCTCACTCTTTGTGGCAGAAATGGATGCGTTGGCAGCTAAAGCAAAATTTGCTGTTGACATTCAAGCCGTTTGTCCTATCATAACGAAAAACCAACGACAGTTGTTGTGGACATCAGCCCGTCACCCCATCCTACAACTGTCGCTTCAAGAACAAAACAGAAAAATCGTTCCTCTCGATATCACCCTAACACCACAAAACCGAATCGTGCTGATTTCGGGCCCAAATGCTGGCGGTAAGTCTGTCTGTCTGAAAACAGTGGCGCTCCTACAGTATATGCTTCAGTGTGGCTTACCAGTGCCTATGAACAGCGACAGCACAATGGGATTGTTTAAAGACATCTTCATCGATATTGGCGACGAACAAAGCATAGAGAACGACCTCTCAACCTATAGCTCGCATTTGCTAAACATGAAGTTTTTCCTACGCTATGCCAACGAACACTCGCTGTTGTTGATTGACGAATTTGGCACGGGCACAGAACCACAAATCGGTGGCGCTATCGCTGAGGCGGTGTTGGAAACACTTCATAAGAAAAAATGTTATGGTGTGATCACAACACACTACACCAACCTCAAACATTTTGCCACCAACACACCTGGCATCGTTAACGGCGCCATGTTGTTCGACCGTCAACACATGCAACCCCTTTTCGCTCTGCAAATAGGCATTCCGGGTAGCTCGTTTGCCATAGAAATGGCACGTCGCATCGGTTTACCAAACGATGTGATACAACTGGCGTCGGACAAAATAGGAGCAACACATATTGACTATGATAAAAGTATTCAAGATGCTGTGCGCGACCAACACTATTGGCAAAAGAAACGTGAGCAAATAAAAGAACAAGAAAAACGTATCCGAACGAAGGAAGAAGAGTACGAAGAAGCGTTGTCGCAAATCAAACAACTACGAAAAGAAACCATTCAACAAGCCAAAGAAGAGGCATCGCAAATTCTTCGTACTGCCAATGCTACCATAGAACGAACCATCAAAGACATTCGTGAGGGAGAAGCACAAGCAGATGTGGTGAAACAGGCACGCGATAACATCGGACGTCTGAAAGAGGAACTAAAACCAGAAGAGACAAAACAAAACGCTACTCCTATAGACAATCTTGCAGTTGGCGATTCGGTTCGCATTAAGGGCAACGAGGTGGTCGGACAGGTGTTAAGTCTTACTAATCGTGAAGCATTAGTGGCTTTTGGCTCTATCAAATCGAACATCTCGCTGAAACGATTGGAAAGGGTCAGCCACAATCAAGTAAAACAAGAAAAGAAACATGCCGACGGCAACTCAACATCGCAATTGCGCGAACGACAGTTGCGTTTCAAACAACAAATAGATATACGTGGTATGCGCGTCGACGAAGCTCTCGATGCTGTTGCCTATTATGTTGACGATGCTGCAATGATTGGCGTGTCGCAAATACGCATCCTACACGGAACAGGCACAGGTGCCTTGCGACAAGCCGTTCGTGAATATCTGCAACATGTTAAAGCCGTAAAAAAATTTCACGATGAACATGTACAATTAGGTGGTGCAGGAATCACCATTGTGCATTTCACCGACGAATAAACACGGCTAAATTGTCGAAATAGAGGCTTTTGAGTGAACGTTGGCTTGACAAGCAACAAGTTATCAAAAGCCTCATTTTTTTGCCCGAAGACTAAAAACAATCTCAATAAAAAAGAGTAACTTTGCACGCATAGCATAATTTGGGTGGAGCATATATTTGAACCTCCTAAATGCAATCAAACTTAGTAGAAAAATAAACAAGACAAATATGGAGTTAACAGGAAAAATTATTCTGGTACAACCAGAACAAACTGGTATTACGTCGGCAGGAAAGCAATGGCGTAGAAGAACTTATGTGATAGAGTTCGTGCCAGAAAATAGTCAGTTTGAACATCACATGGCGTTTGATGTTTGGAATGAGAATATCGACAAACTTAATATGGTTGAAGGTGGAACCTATTTAATCGGTTTCGATGTTGATGCAAGAAAATGGAACGATAGATATTTCAACAATATTACAGTATGGAGAGCCACAGAAACCACAGGCTTTTCACACGACCAGCTTGTAAGTTCTAATAATAATGGTGTCGTACCACCCGTTAACGAATCAGCACCAATACTTCCTCAACAAACGGAACTACCAACAGATAACAATGAGAACTCCGACCTCCCATTCTAAATTATTCACCCAAAAACAAGACAAGTAAAATTATGGATATCACAGGAAAAATCGTTGAGATTGGCGAAGAACGCTCAGGCGAAAGCCGTAACGGCGGCACTTGGCGCAGAAAAGAATATGTTATCGCCTACAAAGAAGAAAATGCAACTCAACAACGTCAAATGATGTTTGAAGTAGCCAACGACAATATCGATAGATTTAACCTACAACAAGGACAGATGGTAACCATCTCCATTGACATCGATGCTCATGAATACCAAGGAAAATGGTTCAATAGCATCAGAGCTTGGAGAGTAGAAACAGCTGCAGAACAAGCATAACATTTCTGGTAATATCGTACAATGACATATAGAATTAAACTGATAATCCTGCTGTCAATCGGACTGTTGATGTTCTCCAATTGTGGAAAAACACAACAGAAAATCGTTCCCAACGAGTCCGATGACCAACTGACTGTACAACAGTCAAAGCATAACACCGTTGACAACAATATCGACCAACGGCTTGAAATGCCAAAGTTTAATAAAGAAAAAGATAATGTCATAGTACATCTTGCCTATGTTGTTAACTATAATTCTCAAGACGGATTGCCTTATTGGGTAGCCTATGCATTGGAAGCTAATGAGACTGATGGAGATGCCAAACGAACTAATCGTTTCTTAGCCGACCCGAACTTGACACCCGACAATAACATCGTACAATGGTACGACTACAAAAACTCGTGTTACGACCGTGGACATATGGCTCCTGCTGGCGACATGAAGTGGAGCAATGAAGCCATGGAACAAAGTTTTTATATGACTAACGTCTGTCCACAAGACAGCGGTTTAAACCATGGCAGATGGAACGACTTAGAGAAACTTGTTAGAAAATGGGCAAAACGTGATTCTGTCGTGTATGTCGTGTGTGGACCAATTGTCGAACACAATGCAGAACGCATAGGAGAAGCAAAAAACGTGTCGGTGCCAAAAGGATTCTTTAAAGTGCTGCTGCGACAACACAACGGCGAATGGCAAGCCATCGCTTTTTACTTCGACAACAAAAACGAAACCAACGAACTACAACACTACACAAGGAGTGTGGACGAAATAGAACAAATGACAGGCTTCGATTTCTTCCATAACCTTGACGACGAAATAGAAAATAAGGTTGAAGCAACGAACGCACCAACCGAATGGGGATTCAATAAACACTAAACGGATGCAGCATTCAACAACAGACACTATCTCTTTTCAAAATGTCTATTTCCTAGGCATTGGAGGCATTGGAATGAGCGCCATTGCTAGATACTACAACGCAAAACATTACGCTGTGGCTGGCTACGATCGCACACGCTCCACACTGTGCCAAACATTAGAACAAGAAGGTATTGCTATACATTACGAAATATCGCACCAATTAATCCCTAACAACTTCCGACCAGACAATACCCTCGTAGTCTACACTCCCGCAGTGGCAACATCTAACGAAGAATATGTGTGGCTACAGACCAACGGCTACGTTATAAAAAAACGTGCTGCTGTGCTGGGAGAAATAACAAAAGTAGAACGTGGACTCTGCGTGGCAGGAACACACGGAAAAACCACCATTTCCACCATGTTGGCACATTTACTAAAACAAAGTCATGTCGACTGTAATGCTTTTCTTGGCGGACTTTCCAAAAACTACGATGGTAACCTTCTGCTCTCTGAACACAGCGATTTAGTGGTTATTGAAGCCGACGAATTCGACCGCTCGTTCCATCAACTATCTCCTTATATGGCTGTCGTCTCGGCTGTCGATGCCGACCACCTCGATATTTATGGCACACACGAAGCCTACTTAGAGGCATTCGCTCATTTCACCTCGCTGATTCAACCGGGTGGATGCTTACTTATGAAACATGGCATCGCATTACAGCCACAACTAAATCACAACGTCAAATGTTATACCTATTCTGGCAGCGACAACGATAACGCCGATTTCTATGCTACAAACATTCATGTAGGCATCGGCGAACTACACTTCGATTTCGTATCGCCATTTGGTGTCGTGCGTGATGTAGAACTAGGCGTGCCTGTTACTATCAACGTTGAAAATGGCGTTGCTGCAATGGCAATAGCGATGCTCAACGGAGTAGAACCAACAGAATTAAAAAACGGGATGCGTTCGTTTCGTGGTGTAAAACGTCGGTTTGACGTACAACTAAAAACAGAAAAACTGACCATCATCGACGACTACGCCCACCATCCAGCAGAGTTAGAAGCATCGATACGTTCTGTGATAGAACTCTACCGAGGCAAAAAGGTGCTGGGGGTCTTTCAGCCACACCTCTACACACGAACACGAGATTTCTATAGCGAATTTGCCGCTGCGTTGTCGCTTCTCGATGAAGTAGTACTTGTTGAGTTGTATCCTGCAAGAGAAGAACCCATAGAAAATATCTCCTCTGAAACAATCTACAACGAAGTAACTTGCAAGAAAACACTCACTACAAAAAAAGAACTCATACAGCAACTTCAACATAAAACATTTGATGTGCTGTTAACTCTCGGTGCTGGCGACCTCGATACCATGCTACCTCAAATTTGTGACGCGCTGAAATGAATTATGTAAAAGTTATACTCTCTACATTAGCCGTCGCAGCTTGCATTTTCTATCTGGGGTGGATTTTCTTGTTCACATCTGGAAGAGAAAAAGAGGTGTGTGAACAATTCATAGTGAATGTTACAGATGCCGATAAAGCAAATTTTGTCGACTCTACTTTCATCATACAATTAGTAAAACAAAACGGACAATATCCCGTAGGAAAACATTTCTACGACATCAACCTCAACGACATAGAAAACGTGGTCAACTCTTGTCCAATGGTGTTGAACGCCGTGTGTTATAGAACAACTGCTGGCGAGGTGAAAGTCGATATGAGCCAACGTAAACCAATGTACAGGGTGATGGCTGCACAAAGTGGTAGCTATTATGTCGACGACAATCACCAAACATTTCCAACATCCTACACCTCATCGGTCAACGTCCCTCTTGTCAGCGGATACCTCTCAAAAGAAACAGCTAAAGACTCGCTCTACGATTTCATGATTTACATCAAAACAGATAAATTTTGGAGCGAACAAACGGCACAAGTTTATGTCGACGAAAATAACGTGCTCATGATTGTTCCTCGAGTCGGTAGCCACGTCATCCTCTTAGGAGACATCAATAACTATCAACAAAAACTCGACAACGTAAAAACATTCTATAAGAAAGTAATCAATGAAGTCGGTTGGAATGCGTATGCTACAATCGACGTCAGATATCATAATCAAATCATTTGTACCCCTAACAATTAATTTTATCCTGTTATATTCAATATGAATACAGACAACAACAATATTTACCTCGCGGTGGACTATGGCGCATCGAAAGCGTTGATGATGATTGCCGAAAAAAAATACGACGGCAAACTACATATCATTGGCATGGAAGAAGAAAAAATGTCGGATATCATCGTTCCGGCACACACCTTTAAAGCACAACGACAACGCTGTGTCAATCGTTGCGACAATGTTGAATCGTTTAAATTGTGCTATAAAGGTTATTCTTGTCAATCACTTCGCAGCTTCCCTGGAAAACTCTTCCAGGTGAAGAAAAACATCGATGGTAGCTTTATCACAGAATCGACACTACACGACCTCGATGTACAATGCATTAGCGAAATCGAAGCAAATAACTCCGAATATACACCACTGGCCGTTAAAGCAGTAAAATACTATGTCGACGATGAAGAAACACTACAGCAACCTGTTGGTAGAATATGCTCTTCGCTACGCGCCGACTATATCTGCGTTTTTGGTAAACGAACATTCTTCACACGCGAAGAACTGTCGGAAAACGATATACGACTCTCTGTCTCACCGCTTGTAATGGCAGAACAACTCCTGTCTGACAGAGATCGTAATGGATGTATGCTCATTGACTTTGGTGCTAAACTCACCACAATGGTCGTGTGCTTCCAAGGAAAAATACAACACGTAGCAACAATTCCACTCGGCGGACGAAACATAACACTCGACATCGCCAATATTCTTGGAATTCCTGAAGACGATGCCGAGCACAACAAAATAACATTGGGAAACGCCAACTCCGACGTCGTAGGCTCAGAAAACAAAACCATCAATATCAATGGAAAAGAGGTAGAGTTTTCGCTGGAAGGACTCTCACAAATTATTGCCGCTCGTGAAAACGAAATACTCGACTACATCTGGCGAGAACTTCGTCAACTCAATTGTTTTGATAAACTCTCGGAAGGCGTATTTATCACTGGTGGAGCAAGCCAAATGCGTGGACTTGACGAACTTATCGCTAAACGACAAGTGAAAGTTAAGCACATCAACCTCGAACAATTCCTGGATACAACCAGTGGAATATCGTACAAAAACCCAAAATATGCACATATCATAGCTCAATTACTCCAAGCTACCAACAATTGTGCTGTGTTTAAACCAGAAGAAATTCCTGTGGTTGAACCAATAGCAGTGCCAACACCACAAGAAGTATCGCAAAATGAAAACAATCAGGGATTCGCTCCAGAGTTAAACTCAACAATAGAAAACGCCAAAACAAAAACTCCACCAAAAGGACGAGGATTCTTTGGCGGAATAAAAAATTCTTTGGGAAATCTCTTTAACGACCAAGAAGATAACGAATAAATCTGCGTGGTAATAAACTGAAACATTACAACATCAACATATTTGACAATGAATGAAATAGAGCATCTTGACTTTGTTACCGAAGAAAAGAACGAACAAATTATAAAGGTTATTGGCGTAGGTGGCGGTGGTGGTAATGCCGTAAAAAATATGTATAAAAAAGGCATTACCGACGTCTCTTTCGCACTCTGTAACACCGATAAAGCCGCCCTAAGATCGTCGGGCATTCCTGTTTGCGTGCAATTAGGCAACGGCTTAGGTGCTGGCAACCAACCTAAAAAAGCCTACGCTGCTGCTGTACAATCGGAGGAGGAGATACGCAAGATGCTCTCCGACAAGACACAAATGGTGTTTATTACCGCTACAATGGGTGGCGGAACAGGCACCGGAGCTAGTCCTGTAGTAGCAAAAGTAGCTCATGAATTAGGGTTGCTTACTATTGGCGTTGTTACGATACCTTTCGATTGGGAAATGGGACGCAAACAAGTACAAGCCATGAAAGGCGTCGTAAGAATGTCACACTATGTCGATGCGCTATTGCTCATTAATAACAGCAAACTCATACAATCATATCCTGATTATGACCTTCGACAAGCCTTCCAAGCTGCCGACGACGTGCTTGCCGATGCAGTGAAAGGCATTGCTGAAATCATCACCGTCGAAGGATATGTCAATGTCGACTTTGCCGACGTTTGCACCATCATGCGAGAAGGCGGTGTGGCTGTTATGAACACTGGCGCAGCAACAGGAGAAAACCGCGTCACAAAAGCTTTCGAGAGTGCGCTCGATTCGCCTATTCTCAATAATAATGACATTTGCAACGCTTCGCGCGTACTCATCAACGTTTATACTGACAACGAAAAACCTATCGGACTCAGTGAAATCGACGAAATCAAAAACTTCTCGAAAAAAATGAAAGTGCCCGTCGAAGAGTATATCTGGGGTATCACCTATGTCGAAGGATTAGGAGAAGAAGTGAAAATCACCGTTGTGGCTACAGGACCAAACATGAAGTTCGCACCCGATTATCTTAAGTCGCAATTGGAAGAAGAAATAGCAGCCGAAGATAAAAAGTGGAACGAGGAAATCAACGGTGAAAATCTTGAAAATGCATCAAACAACGTTGGAGAAAGGGTTATCATTGCACCAACTCCTGAAACACTTGAAAAAAATATACAAAAGGAAATGTACGATGTCGATGTAGAGCCTGTTAAAAAGAACAGCATCACACTGTATTCGCTCGATGACCTCGATAATGAATCAGTAATGCGCATCGTACGCGATACACCATCATTAAAACGATATCAGTAACAACATTAGAAATAACTATGGACATATTCGAAAAAGTTAGCGAAGGCATCAAAACAGCAATGCTGTCGCGCGATAAAGTGACACTTGAAGCACTGCGCAACATAAAAAAAGAGCTTCTGGAGGCCAAAACATCAAAGGAATGTAATGGTGAGTTAACCGATGCCGTTGCGCTCAAAGTAATCACAAAAATGGCGAAACAAAGCAAAGATGCCGCACAAATGTTCGTCGAGCAAAACCGTCAAGATCTTGCTGATGAATATCTCGCTCAAGTCAAAGTAATGGAACAGTTCCTACCTTCACAAATGTCGAAAGATGAAGTGGTGGCATATGTAAAGAAAATCATTACAGAAGAAGGCATCTCGTCAATCAAAGAAATGGGAAAAGTGATGGGAAGAGCGTCGAAAGAACTTGCCGGTAGAGCGGAGGGACGCACTATTAGTGAGGTTGTAAAAAGCTTATTGCAATAGCATACTTTAGTCTTAGAAGACTTCGAAATAGAAACACCCCCGAGAGATTCTTTTCTTTCGGGGGTGTTTCTCTTATTGTTTAACAAAAATTATTCTTCATCGTAAAAATACATACGATAGATCGCATCTTTTGTATTGCGAGTGATTTCAATCTCGTCAATGACATCAAAATCAAGTTCTTCAAGTCTTGTGTTGAATTTTCCTGGCCATAGTGGTGCTATCACGCTACTGGTCTTTCCGTATTTGTCTGTATAAGAGTATTTTGCTAATTTTACTTTACCCTCTTTATTAACAATGTAGAAATTGATGGCGCGAATGTAACGTACAGGGGCTATCTCTTCGCCATTTGTAAACAAAGCTTTGTTGATGTTTTGCTCGCGCTCGCTTTTAGAAATAGCGTCTTTTGTCGGATGTGAAGCAAATGGAATTGTGTTGTCGCGGAAATAGTATTTTGTCTCTTTTATACCCTTGGATTCAAAGTATGGCGTAATGTCTTGTAGACGACCGCAGTGATTAGCAATAAAATAAACATTTAATTTTTCTTTACCACTAGTCTTATATCTTTCAATTTGGTTCAAAAGATCAAAACTCTGTATTTCGCAAGGTTGATAAATAGCAACAATCTTTATTCCTTTGTCTTTTTGTAACATTGTACTCATTTCTGACACGGTCACGGCTGTTAAGTCCGGATGTTTTTTTTCTGACTTTTTAAAGTCTGATTTTTGTTCGTAGCAAACGGTGACAAACTGTACTCTTTTGCAAGAAATAGAGAGAAGGGATAGTGTGATGATTGAAAGTAGTAAGAAGATTTTTTTATTCATAGCGCAGTGATTTTAGTGTTACTGAATATTAAACGTGATTCTAATTGAAAAGCCTGTTGCATCCGAAGAGATAATGGGGTATGTTCCTGCAGGTAAAATAATCTGTTGATTATAACCTAACGCCATTAATTCTTGTGTGTCTGAAACAGTAATGTTGTTTGGGAAAGTAATGTGTCCAATGTTTAGAAGGTGACCGGAATGATAAGTTTAACCTCTGTAGGTGTGGTTGCTAGATATGCCCAACTTGTGTTGTTTAACGAGTTTACTATTGTATCAGGAGCTTCAACACCTTGAAACCACAGCCAACAAGATTTGTTGTAATCGTTATTACAAATTTGTCTCGGCCATTTTCCTTCTTTTTTTCCTTCTTGTATTTTTAGAATGGAAAATGTGTAATAGTCATCGTTAGATGACCGTTTTAGATTTTGGTCTAATTTGTTGTTTTCAATGATTGCTTGCGAACATCCAATCATTAGGAATGTAATTAGTAACATTCCAAGAGTACGAATTTTAGCTGTCATAATAGTTATTTTTTGTTAAACTTATGAGGTGTCACCCTTCTTACTTTTGACGCAACAAAGATACTATTATTTTTTATACATCCAAAGTATAGTTAGAAAAAATATTTTATACTTGTTTTTTTTATGTTGGTATAGATAATATTTTTCGAATGCTCGTTTTTTGTTTCGGTATGTTATTGTGTGTGCCCTTCTAACAAGCAATTGTGTCATTTTAAAAGTATAATGCGGTAATTATTTTCTTTTGAAATTTTAGTTGGATAATAAATGTGCTTTATATAGAGAGAAAGGCAAAACGCTTTGTTGGTGTAATTTGTGTGAATCGTGCCGGAAAGACATGTGTTGTGGCATGGCTATTGTGGCTGTAATGAGACGGTTTATGTCATTATGAAATTTGTATAAGTGTAATAAGATGATTTATGCCCGTTATTACGGGCAATAATATGGCGAGTTGCATTGTTTGCAAGATTCCCGTATGTGCATTTAGAGCACAAAAAAAACGGCGACACTTTGTGAGTGTCGCCGTGGGTGTTATCGTTGAAGAGGATTATTCTTCATCGAGGT
>JAUNIJ010000134.1 GCA_030523485.1 Bacteroidales bacterium | reverse complement strand
GAAAGACCGAAGCATCTTCTTTGACACAAAACACATGTAATGTGTCGACTTGTTTAGCTGCAGTTTCAATCAGATAGACATGTCCCTTAGTCACCGGATTGCAGTTCATAACAATACAACCCTGAACACCATTACCAACCATCGATTGCAACTGCTTGCAATATTGTTGTATACCATTGCCAAAACTACTTTCTCCAAGAATTGCTTTTGGCGCTTCTGCAATGATATTAAACGAGAGATTTTCAAAGAGTTCGCGGTTATTAGGTTTTGTGAAAACATAAAGGTTAGTATATCCTTTATTATTTCCAACCGACCGCAAATGAGAGACTAAAGTATTGGATAGATTCATCGACCGTGCCGAAGAAGACACGGCAACGCATTTGATTACGTCACCTGCTAAGCCACCACCGGCAAGCATCTCGTCGTCACGAAACAATCCAACATAATAGTCTAAATCACCATCAAGGAGTAAGTCGTTCTGTAGTAAAAACGTTTCAACTTGCCTACGAATCGATTTCAGCGACAGAGGAAGTTCTTTTAATTCGACACCCTCAATCATATACTAACGATGGCTATTTTTATATGAATCCACAATCTGATTGATGCGTGCCATCACTTCATCCAATGAGTGACGTTTGTTACGGATACAATCGACCGATTTTTCGCCACATACCAAACAATGACGCGATTCTTTTCCTATTTCTTCACGCATGATTGGTACAAGGTTCGATTGCAAAACATCAATATCAAACAAACGACCTAACGGATGCGTATCCTCTATTTCCGTAGTCATTTGCTTTGCGTCTAAAGCTCGGAGATTAACCACATAAAAGCCTTCTGGCCCTGTAGTTAACTCTTGAAAATCATTGTATTTCAAGTATGGTTTAAACACTTCCAACAAGCATTCATGAGCAACATTTGCTACATACGAGGTTGTTTGATTCAACTTTTCTGAGCCAGGCATCACTATAGTAAGGCAAACAACAGTCAACTGATATTTGTCTATCAGTTGCTGTTGTTTTGCTCTACGTTGATCGCGACTGATCAACAGTTCGTTAAGTGTTACACCCATACGGGAGATTACATATTAGGATCTTCGATATTTTTTATAACATCAAGAACAGAACCATCACGATTATAAACGATGCCTACCACTTTATCGCCAAATGGCAGTGGTGCAGGTTCGCCAATAATACTCTTTGCTTTATCGCGTAGATAAGTAATATCAACAATGTTCAAACCTGCTGCTTTGAGTCTTTCTGCAATTTCTGGGCGACGTGGGTTAACGGCAACGCCGAAGTCAGTTACAATAACATCAACACCATCTCCTGGAGTAATATAAGTTGTTACTTCGTCAACCACACAAGGAATACGACCACGAAGCATTGGGCACACAACAATTGACAATGCAGCACCAGCGGCTGTGTCGGGGTGACCACCGATAGCACCACGAATGATGCCATCGCTACCTACCAACACATTGACATTAAAATTAACGTCTACTTCAAGAGCTGACAAGATTACCATATCCAACCAATGGATAGCAGAACCAAGTTCTTCTGCTGAAGCGTATTCGTTTGCACATACTTGTTTGTGGAAACGATTGTTTTTCAACGACTCTGCTGCTACCATGTCGAATGATTGTACATCGAGCAACTTCTCAATCAGTCCCTCTTCGTGCATTTTTACCATATGACTGGTAATACCACCAAGAGCAAATTTTGCTTTGATGCCTTTCTCAATCATTTTCTCACGAATGAACTTGGTTACAGCTAAAGATGCACCACCAGAACCCGTTTGAATTGAGAAACCATCTTCGAAATATCCGCTGTTGATAACAACTTTTGCTGCTGTTTGAGCCAAGAGGATATCGCGTGGATTTTTGGTGTCACGAATTGCACCCGAAGAGATTTTCGAAGGATCGCCAACCGATTCTACTTCTACAACATAGTCAACATTTCTCTCAGAAATAGCGTTAGGGGTATTAGGATAGGTTACCAAGTCGTCGGTAAGAATCACTACTTTATCAGCAAATTGTGCATCTACCATCGCATAGCCTAAAGAGCCGCAAATTGATTTCGCATTCTCTGAACGACTGTAGCCACTAGCGTTACCCAGAGGGTCGCAAGACGATGCGCCAAGGAAAGCAACATCGATGTGCAGTTCACCTTTTTTGATGGCTAAAGCACGACCACCATGTGAGCGGAAGTTTACTGGTGTCTCCATCAAACCTCTTGAAACAGCGTCAGCCAATGCGCCGCGCATACCAGAGGTAGATATTTTTGTGATCACACCATTTTTGATGTGTTCAATCAGCGGACGGTGAACATCGGCTAATGAAGAGGCAGCTAAATGGAGATTTTTAAATCCCATTTCAGCCAATTTGTCAACAACAAGATTAACAACTTTATCGCCGCCACGGAAGTGATGGTGGAATGAAATTGTCATGCCATCTTTCAAACCAGTCTTACGTATTGCTTCTTCCAAAGTCACCACTTTAGAAGCTTGGTTTTGAAGTTCAAAACGTGGAGTTGATACTTTTTCTCTCACGTTAGGATTTTTTCCTGCTTCATAAACAGGAACATTTAATTCTTTAGCTACTTGAGCTACTAATGCTTTCTTGTCCATTACAAATCCTCCTCAGTAAGTATTCCAGATGCAAGAGCTAATTCGATGGTGTGTTGTGCTCTCATAACAACTGGTTTATCAACCATTTTACCATTTAACGATACGACACCACTACCTTTTTGTTCTGCTTCTTTAATAGCAGCCAAAATCAGTTTTGCTTTCTCAATGTCTTTAGATTTTGGTGCAAACACTTCATTTACAACCTCAATTTGACGAGGATTTATGATTGATTTACCATCAAATCCTAATGCTTTGATAGCTTCCACTTCGCGACGGAAAGCATCCATATCGTTGAGGTTAGAGAATACGGTGTCGAAACAGTTGATACCAGCAGCGCGGGCAGCAACAACGATAGTTTCACGTGCAAGGAGCAATTCTGTTCCTTCTGGTGTTCTTGGAGTTTTCAACGATGCGGTGTAGTCTTCTGCACCAAGTGCAATGCCCATCATTCGTTTTGATGCGGTTGCTATGGCATAAGCATTTACAACGCCTAATGCACTTTCAATGGCAGCCATAATTTGTGTACGACCAACACATCCCAATTTTGTTTCTACACGAAGTATTTCTGCTTCTAGTTCTTTTACTTCTTCTGCTGTCTCTGTTTTTGGCATACGAATTACGTCAACACCAGCACTAACAACTGCTTCAACGTCTTTTTTTCCGTATGGACTTGACAACGGGTTGATACGAACCACCATTTCGGTTTTACCGTAATCAATGGTTTTCAATGCATTGTGAACTAACACACGAGCTGCATCTTTTTCTGCCATCGTAACAGAGTCTTCCAAATCCAACATAATTGAATCTGGGCCATAGATGTAAGCATCTTGCATCATGCTTGGATTGTTACCAGGCACGAACATCATGGTTCTTCTTAATCTTTGTGACATAACAAATTTGTTTTATTTATTCTAACCACAAATCCTTGCCTGCAGCACGACATGCCGCTGCAATTGTACGAGCTTTAATAGTGCAGTCTAACGCCCCTTTATCTGTGGCATTAACATTTGCACTTGTAATATTTAGTTCGGTAAGAGTGTCTGTAATTACTTTCTTAATCTGCTCACCAAACTGATAAGAAACAGTACTTTTTAGTTGAATATCAATGCCATTCTTTGTGGCTGGAGAAATCTCTACAATGATATCCCCTGACTCCAACGTTCCTGCGGATGCTGTCTTAAGTTCCATGACTGTAGTTTGTTTGTTTTTTGGTGATAATCACCTGTTTATTATGATTATTTAATTTTGATATCTAGGCGTTTACAAGGCTATAAATCAACCTAAATATCTCGATGCAAATATAGCACTTTTTTCATAGCAACAAAGCAATACAAAAGAAAAAAATCACATTTGTTTTTCTTGCTGATTTTCAACAAGATAAAAATCTATTACATTTCGTAACTAGCCAAAAAACCGAATTATGGAAATTTATAGTTAATAATTAAAACCAAAAACAATAATAAAGCGAACGAAATTTACATTTAGCTACCACAAAAATCCACAAAGAGCACGAAGTCAGATACTTGTACAAAGCAATTTACAAGCCACATTTCACAATATTTGTTACAAAAATGTGACTTCTGCGCACTTATTTATAGTGGAAAATCATTCCATATCACTTCAGGAAAGAGATTGAACTAAGAAATTGCCACAAAATAAATTTCATTTGACAAGAAATGACATGGTTGCATTCTGCAAAAAAACACATTGAGAACAACTAAACGGAAAATGATTGAGATAAGTTTAGTGTGAGTCGCTATGAAATAAAAAAAAAACTCACAACAATTTGTTGTCAGCAGTAACAAAATAAAATTTCCTACATAAAATTTGCAGCAGACATAATGAGATAGAAAAAGCTGA
>JAUNIJ010000133.1 GCA_030523485.1 Bacteroidales bacterium | reverse complement strand
GAAATTGTTGTGGACATATTTGAATTCGATAGAAACGCCACAAAGTAATTTTTTACTGTATTGAAGTAGAAAATTTCGGTGTGCAACATGGTATAACGCATCGTTTATCACATCTCTTGCGTTCAAAATCGCTTGAGAATAAACAACCTACATAAGAAAGTCAGAAAAAAGGGGTTAAATATTCGGTTTGAAAAGAAAAAATCACTACCTTTGCATTCGGAACAGAACGGGTAACTAAAGAGTTTCAGCGATAGCAGTGCTGAAATTCTTTTTGTTTTACCCTTTTCAAAACCATCACGAATCACTATACAAATCATTAGTAGACAAAAGAAAAAAAATATGGCAACAGTTTACATGACCGAAGAAGGCTACAAAAAGCTTTTAGACCAGATAGCCCACATGGAATCGGTAGAACGTCCTGCGATTTCAGCTGCTATTGCTGAAGCTCGTGACAAAGGCGATTTGTCGGAGAATTCGGAGTACGATGCAGCAAAAGAGGCACAAGGTATGTTGGAGATGAAAATAGCTCAACTAAAAGATACACTGGCAAATGCACGCGTAATCGATGAGAGTCATCTATCGACTGATACAGTTCAAATTCTGAACAAAGTGACAGTGAAAAACCTTGGCACAGGCAAAGAGAGCGTGTACATGCTTGTATCAGAAAGCGAAGCGAACCGCAAAGAAGGAAAGTTGGCCACAAGCACCCCTATAGGCAAAGCTCTTTTAGGCAAAAAAGTGGGCGATGTCGTAGAGGTTAACGTGCCAGCAGGCATCATGAAATTAGAGATTCTAAATATTTCACTCTAATTGCAGGAGATAAATTTATGGCAACATTATTTACACGTATTATCAACGGCGAGATTCCTTGTTACAAAGTAGCTGAGGATGAGCATTATTTTGCTTTTCTCGACATCAATCCCATGGCAGAGGGTCATACCTTGGTAATACCGAAGAAAGAGGACGATTATATTTTTCATCTTGACGATGAGACTTACAGCGGATTAATGCTCTTTGCAAAACGTGTGGCATTGGCTCTTGAGCGTGCTGTACCATGTAAGCGCATCGGTGTCGCAGTGATGGGTATGGAAGTTCCTCATGTCCATGTTCATCTTGTTCCGCTTCAACGTGAGAGCGACTTGTCGATAGAGAAGCCCAAGCTACATCTTCCGGATGAAACGATGTCAGAAATAGCAGAAAAAATAGCATCAGAATGGCGTAAGATGTGATTAGAGGATGCTCTCTAACTCGTCAAACACCCACATAACATTCTACTTAACAGTCCATTACGTTCGTTTGAAAAAACAGTTCAAAAAACTTGTTTAGAAAAGAATAAAGACGTAATTTTGCACTCCCATTTGATGGGTTTTATGAGGCGGGATAGCTCAGTTGGTTAGAGCGTCGGATTCATAACCCGGAGGTCATGAGTTCAATTCTCATTCCCGCTACGACAAGGGAGTTGCTAATATGAGCGGCTCCCTTGTTTTTTTATATTTCACAAGACAACCAACAACATCAACCACCAAAACAAAGACAAACATGGTAAAGGACATTCTTTCCATCTCGGGTCGTCCGGGATTATACAAAATTGTATCACATGCAAAAAACATGTTAATTGTAGAGTCGCTTCTTGATGGTAAGCGTACCCCGACATACACACGCGATCGCATCGTAGCATTATCAGATATTTCGATGTTTACAGAAACGGAAGATATTGCGTTGTACGACGTGATGCAGAAGATGTTAGAGTATGAGAATGGGGGCAAGGCATCTGTTTCGTCGAAAGCATCGAACGAAGAGTTGCATCACTATTTTGGTCAAGTGCTACCAAACTACGATCGTGAGCGTGTACATGCTACCGACATTAAGAAATTGGTGCAATGGTACAACATTCATGTTGAGAAAGGTTTGACAGATTTCAAGAAGGAAGAGTCGGCAGATACAGCAGAATAAAGCAATCGTTTAACACTAATACCCTCAAAGCCACATAGGCAACAGTGCTATGTGGCTTTACTTTTTTATGGCAGAAGATCGTTGGGATAGTCGCACTTCGCTATTATTAGGTGAAGATGGAATGAGTGTGTTACGTCAAAGCCACGTGTTGGTTGTAGGTCTTGGCGGAGTCGGTGCTTATGCTGCAGAGATGCTTTGTCGTGCAGGTGTTGGCGAGTTAACATTAGTAGATGCCGACAACGTGAGTTTAACGAATCTTAACCGACAACTTATAGCACTGCATTCCACGTTGGGCCAGCCGAAATCGGAGGTTTTGGCGCGCCGTCTGACCGACATCAATCCCGACGTTAAGCTTCATGTTCACACGCTATTTCTTCGTGATGAAGAGACTATAAAATTACTGAAGGCAGCGCATTACAGTTATGTAGTGGATGCCATCGACACGTTAAGTCCTAAAACCTTTTTGATTTATTACGCCGTAACATTAGGCATTCCCATTGTATCGAGCATGGGTGCAGGTGGAAAATTCAAGCCGGAGGAAATACGTGTTAGTGACATTTCGAAATCTCAGTACTGTCATTTGGCTCGTGCTGTTCGCAAGAAACTACATCATTTGGGTATAAAGAAAGGAGTGACAACCGTTTATTCTCCAGAACCAGTACGATTGAGTTGTTTGATGACAAACGAGAATGAGCCAAATAAGTTGACGTCGCCAGGCACTATTTCTTACATGCCAGCACTGTTTGGTTGCCACATTGCCGCACATATCATTCAGTCGTTGACGTCAAAAACACATTTTTCGGAAGATTTAAACGCATCGTAAAGCGTAAGAAAGTCGCATTTTCATCTTGATAAAGGAAAATTTAATTAGCCAACACACGGGAACAAGATGAAACTAACAGCCAGAAAAAAACAATCGGAAAAGAGCATACGTTCTTTTCCGATTGTTTATTTAGCGCGCTGATTATCAACTGCTCGTGATCTCGTCGGGATTCGAACCCGAGACCCACAGCTTAGAAGGCTGTTGCTCTATCCAGCTGAGCTACGAGACCATCGTTTTTGCGGGTGCAAAGTAACAACATTTTTCTTACATAACAAAATATTTTTCCTCCAGTTCTTTCAGAGAGCGGTTAAAAAGAGTGTTTGAATGAGAGAGATAAAAGGAATGAGGGTCATTTGTTGTTTATTCGTAAAAAAAACCTTACCTTTGTATCAATAAAAAATTGCATAACAACGATTTTATATGGCATTGCTTGAAGTAAAGAATGTGAGCAAACGTTACACGAATCACTTAGCATTGGATAACGTGTCGCTTTCCATTGACGAGGGTACGATATTTGGTCTATTGGGTCCAAATGGCGCGGGTAAGACAACGTTGATACGTATTATAAATAACATTACACTTCCCGACAGTGGCGAGGTGTTGTTGAATGGTAAACGTCTGACTTTTGACGACACGGCACATATTGGCTATTTACCAGAAGAGCGTGGTTTATACAAAAAGATGAAAGTTGGCGAGGAAGCCCTCTATTTGGCTCAGTTAAAAGGAATGTCGCGTCACGATGCAATCAGCGAGTTGAAGAGTTGGTTTGAGCGTTTTGAGATAGAATCGTGGTGGAATAAAAAAGTATCGGATCTATCGAAAGGCATGGCACAGAAAGTACAATTTATCACCACCGTTGCACACCGTCCGAAACTACTTATTTTTGATGAACCATTCAGTGGCTTCGACCCATTGAACGCCTTCCAGATGAAACAAGAAATCTTACGACTCAAAAACGAGGGAGCCACCATTATTTTCTCAACACACAACATGTCGTCGGTGGAGGAATTATGCAACAAAATAGCCCTTATCAACCACTCGAAAGTGGTGTTGGAAGGCGAGGTGAATGCGATACGCAAAGCACATCGCGACAACATCTATAACATTGAATTGGAAAACTACAACCAACAGCCATTCTCTTCGGTAGACATCTTGAACAAAACAGAATACAACGACGTCACACAACTTCGTGTAAAACTAAGAGACGGCTTCAACACCAACAACTTGATATCAGAAATAATTACATCTGGCACCTTGATACACTATACATTAGAGACGCCATCGATGGATGAGATATTCATAAAAACCGTGGAATAAAGAAATTGTCACAAGACAAAAAACGAGGAAGTAAGCTAAATACTTCCTCGTTTTTTATAGCAAAGAAATCGCCAAAAGAACTGCTTTATAATGCGATGTAAATCAAAATAAAATGATACCTTTGCCAAATCATTGTTATCTTACGCATAAAATCCACTTGTTGTAACTAAAGGAGTGCCTTACGCAAGATAATAATATCTCATAAGATGCTGTGTTTCAAAGAAACACGAGCATTGCTGAGATATAAAAGAAGAAAAAAAGAACAAATAAATACCGTCTATGAAAAAACAACTACTGCACGTGTTTATAGTTGCTACTATGCTACTATCAACACTTATTGTTAGCGCACAAACTCCATCGTTGCCGTACTTTTGTGGCTTCGAAACAGCCGCAGAAAATG
>JAUNIJ010000132.1 GCA_030523485.1 Bacteroidales bacterium | reverse complement strand
ACTTGGTGGATAGACGAGGACGGTCACCGTTGGGAATTAGTCGACCTAACACATAGCGACTCGACAGATTCCACAACAACTGAGTAAGCACGAACAAGGTTTTGATGAATTCAGCATTACTGCTTGACAAGCATAGCTAAGTAGACATATAATATAACACCCCGGAAATGCATAATCTTCCAGGGTGTTTCTTTTTATCTGTATCTATTTAGGAAATTTATTTGCGAACAAGACAATCGTCTAAGTTTTTGATAATAACCTCTTTGTTCATGTTCTTACCGATGAACACGATTTTTTGCATTTTATCGCCATAAACAATGTCCCAATCCTTCAAAATAGATGGGTCGTTAGCAATCATTGCGTCGAGTTCGTCAGGTGGTGCTGTGCATAGCCAAAGTCCCGACTCAACAAGTTTCTTTTGTATGCCAGCCTGTTCGAACATGTACGACATGTCGGGATTTTGTTGGAAATAGCAGATGCCTTTTGTGCGAATTACGCTATGGTCGAGTTGGCGCAGTGCAAAGTTTTCGAATTTTGCCATATCGAAAGCATCGCGACGATAGTATACGAAAGTACTGATGCCGTACTCCTCTACCTCGCCACCATCGTGGTGGTGATGATGGTCATGCTCGTGATGTTCATGTTCGTGTTCATGTTCATGGAAATGATGAGCATCATCTTCCTCTTCTTTCGTTACTTCTCGTTCGAATTCTTGTACCCACGTGGCAGAAAGGGATGTTTTCGCGAAGTCGAAAAGATGCGTGTTCAATAATTCTGTCAACTCTACCTTGGCATAATCTGTTTCGATAATCTTAGCATTTGGTTGGATGGCTTTGATGATTTGTTTGATTTCGGTCAACTCCTCTGCACTTACTTCCGAGGCTTTGTTGAGTAGAATGACATTGCAGAATTCTATTTGTTGGATGATGAGGTTTTCGAGATCCTCCTCATCATGTTGTTTGGTCAAAGCAGCACCGTTGGCAAATTCGCTTTGTAGGCGTAGCGCATCGACTACGGTAGTGATGCAATCAAGTCGGCAAATCTCAAAGCCGAAATCTTGCTGACTTGAGTGTTGCATCGTTACAAGAGTCTGAGCTATTGGTTCTGGTTCGCAAATACCACTTGCCTCTATGACGATATAATCGAAATTATGTGTCGACACAATGTCTTCAATTTGTTTCATTAAATCAACCTTCAGCGTGCAACAAATGCAACCGTTTTGAAGAGCTACGAGCGAATCGTCGGCTTGGTCGACAATGCCCCCTTTTTGTATCAAATCGGCATCGATGTTTACTTCGCCAATGTCATTTACAATAACAGCAAATTTAATGCCACGTTCGTTGGCAAGAATGTGGTTTACTAAGGTTGTTTTTCCGCTACCGAGATAGCCTGTCAACAACAAGACAGGAATTGTATTTTGACTCATAATCAGACTGTTTTTTCGTTTGTTTAGTAAATTAATCTAACAACAAAATTACATAAATTTATTGATGGGTGTATTGTCGCAAGGTGTAAATCTATAGGTGTTAACAACTACTTCAGTAATAGGCTGTCTTCGTGATGATATTGCTCATGTTTGATGATGGTGAATGAGCGATAGATTTGTTCGGCAATAATGATGCGTACCAATTGATGTGGAAAGGTAAGGCGTGAGAGCGAAAACATACTATCACAAACACTAATCGTTTCGTGGAGTTTTGTTTTTGCTCTATCCATTTTGCAAATGTCTGGGACGTGTATTCCTTGCCTTTATCATCAAGCAAAACAACGTAATCGTCTGTTTTTATCTGTCCTAAAAGCAGTTTTCCTTCTTCGTCGCGTTGCTGAGCCATTTGCTTTGCTGTGGTTTTGGTGTAAACCATAGTAACTTCGGTAGGAATATAATGTTTGACGCGTTCGATGTATTCGTCGAACATCTGTGAGATGGTGCTGTTGGCCATTTTACCAACCATGAGTATCAATAATTTCATAGTGCTTTGTCTGTTCCGTAAAAAAACATTATCTTTGCAACTAATTGCATAACTAGCGTCACAAAGTTCGGAAAAATTTTCGTAAGGCGGTATAATTCCTTCACTGAAAATTCTAAGTGGCTGTATATTATGTAAATACCTACACTATAAAAAAGCGGAAAATGAATAATTACTCGTTAGAAGAACAAATAAAACTGTGGTTTGCTGAGGATATTGCCGACGGCGATCACTCTACTCTTTCGTGTATACCTGCCGATGCTGTTGGCACATCACAACTAATTATTAAAGAAGATGGTATTGTGGCTGGTATTGAAATGGCAAAAATTGTGTTTAGAATGTTCGATCCCGATTTGGTGATGGAACAATTCTTACATGATGGCGACCACGTGAAAAAAGGCGACATTGCTTTTCGTGTGACAGGCAAAACACAGTCGCTATTGCAAACAGAACGTTTAATGCTGAACATCATGCAACGAATGAGTGGCATTGCAACACGTACTGCCGATTACGTTTCACGCATTAGCGACACATCAGCTCGCCTGCTTGACACCCGTAAAACAACACCAGGGTTGCGAATGCTTGAAAAAATGGCTGTTGCTATTGGTGGCGGTTGTAATCATCGTATGGGGTTGTACGATATGATTATGTTGAAAGATAACCATGTTGACTTTGCCGGAGGCATTGAAAATGCTATTGATAAAGCCAGAAACTACTGTAAAGAAAAAGGTAAAGACCTGAAGATAGAAATTGAAGTTCGTAACTTTGAGGAGTTGGACCGCGTGTTGAAACATGGTGGTGTCGATCGTATTATGCTCGATAATTTCACCCCAGAAAACACAGCTAAAGCCGTTGAGATAATAAATCATTGTTTCGAGACGGAGTCGTCAGGCGGCATCACACTTGACACATTGCACGATTACGCTGTGACTGGTGTCGACTTTATCTCTGTTGGCGCTTTGACCCACTCGGTGAAGAGTCTTGACATGAGTTTTAAAGCCATTAAATAAATGATTCAACGGGATTATCTGTTAGCCATTATCGAAGACTTTTTTCGTGCGTTGGTACGCGTCATCGATACTCTTCGAAAGAAATCGCAAAAACCGGAGGTGATAGAAAAAGAGATAGATGGCTTATATACCCGATTCCTTCAGAATAATCGCAACTACTTTTTAACTCACTCCATTAAACAATCTATTGCTGCATTTAGCGACCCAACGAAGATACAAATGCAGAAAGAGATTTTGGCAGAACTATTATATCAAGAGTTGAAAGTGTTTGATTATCAAATTGATAAAAAAACTATTGCCAGCAATTTGTTGGCACTTTATGACGATATCGAACAAAGCAGCCAAACGTTTTCTTTCCAACGTGAAACAAGAAAACGTGAAGTAGAACAATGGCTGTTGTGAATACATAAAAAAAGAGAAATCATATGACGCTGATTAAATCGAAATGCTTGTGGTTGCTGACTGCTCTATTGTTGTCAATCAACATTGTTTTTGCGCAAGACAAATCAGAAAGGAACAAAGATAGTGAAACTCCAATTACAAATCCGTTAGATCACGCTTCCTTTAAGTTTGCTGTGATATCCGACATTCATTTGAAATCTGGTAATGTAGCAGAACTTCAAAGTGTTACAAAAGATATTTTATCGCAAGATGGCATTGCCTTTGTGCTTGTTTTAGGCGACGTGGCTGATGGTGGCGATTTACAATCGTTGAAAGAAGTAAAACAGGTGTTGGACAAAATGAAATTGCCTTATTTTGTCGTTCCTGGCAATCACGATTGTAAAAACAATGGCGTTGGTGATGCCTATTTTAAAGAGGTGTTTGGTGAGACTCATTTCCGCTTGTTGTGTAATGGTAATCTCTTTTTTGGCATCAACACAGCAGAACTAAGAGGTGGCGATGCACACATCGCACCGGAAGACATCGATTGGCTGAAGAAACAATTGAAAAATGCATCGAAAAAGACCCCTATTTATTTAGTTTGTCATCATCCACTGCAATCGCCAGACTGTGACAACTGGTATCAGTTGACCGATGTCATACGTCGCAGAAACCTTCAAGCTGTTATTAATGGACACTATCACTCGAACTTAACATTGAATTACGATGGCATTATCGGGGTTGTTTGTGGAACAATGACAAGTAAGCCTTTGGCTTCGTATGCTTTGTGCGCAATGACATCTGACAGTCTACACTTTTACAATAAGCGTCTTGGCGAACTTCCAGAGCAATGGTTTGCTCTATCAGTTGCTGAAAAATTCTACAGCGAAGGTAATTTAAAACTTCGTCCTAATTATAGTGTCAACAAAGATTATAAGAAAGTGATGGAATCGTGGAGCATCAACATCAATGGCGCTATTTATAACGATGCTTCTTGCGTTGACAATCAAATCTATGTAGCTTCTCATAATGGCTTTGTTACTTGCTTAAGCAATGCTAAAGGGACTAAAATTTGGGAATATAACACCTATGGCGCTATATTGGGTGCCCCAATTGCTTATCAACAGTGTGTTGTTGTAGCAGATTGCAATAAAAATATCTTTTGTCTTGATGCCCAAAGTGGCAGTTTGATTTG
>JAUNIJ010000131.1 GCA_030523485.1 Bacteroidales bacterium | reverse complement strand
TAAGAAAGAGGGTTATGCTGACAAGAATAGTATAACACCTACTTTTAAAATTATAGTTTCAATTCTACATATAGCAGAGCACATTATATTCAATAGACCCACGAAAATTCAAAATAAAATAATATCTTTGCAGTTGGTTTTCATGCGTATAGTGTCGTAACAAACAACAACAATATTGATTTGAAAAACACGAACACACATAAACCACACAAATAGCTAAACAACAAATCATTATGATGACTTCAAAAGAAATACGCAAAGCATTTTTGGAATTCTTTGCCAACCACCAACACCAAATAGTTCCTTCTGCACCAATGGTGATTAAAGGCGACCCAACGCTAATGTTTACCAATGCTGGCATGAACCAATTCAAGAACATAATATTAGGTAACGACCCTATTACCTCACCAAGAATAGCCGATGCACAAAAATGTTTGAGGGTAAGCGGCAAACACAACGACTTGGAAGAAGTAGGACACGACACCTACCACCACACTATGTTTGAGATGTTGGGCAACTGGTCGTTCGGTGACTATTTCAAAGAAGAAGCCATAAACTTAGCTTGGCAATTTCTGACAGAAGTAATGAAATTGGACAAAAGCCGTTTATATGTCACAGTGTTCGAAGGCTCACCAAACGATGGCTTAGAACGCGACAATGAAGCAGCTAATTTTTGGGAACAACACATTGCTAAAGAAAGAATACTGAACGGCAACAAACATGACAATTTTTGGGAGATGGGCGATACAGGACCATGTGGCCCATGCTCTGAAATTCACATCGACCTCCGTTCCGACGAAGAGCGTCAACAAATTGATGGTAGCACACTAGTCAATAAAGACAATCCACTTGTTATAGAGATTTGGAACCTTGTGTTCATGCAATACAATCGTAAAGCAGACCACTCACTCGAACCACTTCCAAACAAAGTAATTGACACAGGCATGGGATTCGAGCGTTTATGTATGGCCGTACAAGATAAAAAATCGAACTACGACACCGACGTATTCCAACCACTGATTCAAACCTTAGGAAACCAATGTAATTGTACTTACGGCAAAAATGCAAAGACAGATATCGCCATGCGTGTCATTGCCGACCACGTACGCACCATCGCCTTTGCTATCACCGACGGTCAGTTACCATCAAATGCCAAAGCTGGTTATGTTATTCGCAGAATTTTACGTCGTGCTGTACGTTATGGCTACACCTTCCTAAATCAACGCGAATCATTCATGTACCGATTGATTCCAACCTTAATACAAAACATGGGCGACGCTTATCCTGAATTGGAAAAGCAACGCGAACTCATCATCAAGGTCATAAAGGAAGAAGAAGAAGCATTCTTGAGAACCCTCGAGACTGGCATCAAACTATTAGATAAACTCATTGCAGAAGCACAAGAAAACAAGGTAAAAGAGATTTCCGGCATGGACGCCTTTACACTTTACGACACCTACGGCTTCCCCGTTGATCTCACCGAACTAATTCTTCGCGAAAACAATCTTACACTTAATTACGACGACTTCAACACCGAGATGAAAAAACAAAAAGACAGAGCAAGAAACGCAGCCGCCATCACAACAGGCGACTGGGTTTACATCTCGGAAAACTCAGACACAATAACAACTGAATTTGTTGGCTACGACACCTTATCGTGTGAGACACGTATTCTGCGTTACAGAAGCATTACACAAAAAAACAAAACCTACTATCAAATAGTGCTCGAAAAGACTCCATTCTACGCAGAAATGGGCGGACAAGTAGGTGACACAGGCACACTGACAAGCGCAGAAAACGAATTCGAAGTAATTGACACAAAACGCGAGAATAATCTTCCAGTACACATTCTGACAACACTGCCAGAACACATGACATTGCCTTTCACTGCACAAGTTGACAAAGAACGACGCAAAGCAATTGAAGCAAATCACACCGCCACACACCTACTACACGAAGCTCTTCGTGAGACACTCGGCAAACACGTTGAACAAAAAGGATCATACGTATCGCCAACAACACTTCGCTTTGACTTCTCACATTACGAACGACTCACCCCAACACAAATACAACAAGTAGAACGTCTCGTAAATAAAAAGATTCGTCAAAACATTGCTCTTGAAGAACATCGCGACATGGCAATTGACGAAGCCAAAGCATTAGGTGCAATGGCTCTATTTGGAGAAAAATATGGCAACCGAGTACGCGTCATCAAATACGACAAATCGATAGAACTTTGCGGCGGCACACACGCTCAAGCAACTGGCAACATCGGACTATTTAAGATTATCTCAGAGTCGTCGGTAGCCGCAGGAGTACGCCGCATAGAAGCAGTGACAGCAGAACAAGCAGAATTGATGTTTGAATCGGTACAAAACGCACAAAACACCATTCGCGAAATGCTGAACAACGTGCCTGACATCATGTCAGCCCTTCAAAAACTCATGACCGACAACAAAGATCTAACAAAAAAAGTAGAGCAGTTTATCGCTGAAAAATCGAAAAACATTTGCGAAGAACTGATTCAACGCGCTGAAGAAAAGAACGGCGTATACTTTATTAGAATAACAGGCAAAGAGTCGCCAGACATGTACAAAAACATGATTCCAATGCTCAAAGGCAAATTCTCTGAAGTGAAATTTGTGTTTGCCGTTGGCACTGTTTTTGACAACAAACCGAATTTAATAGTCTTCCTCAGCCAACCAATGATTGAAGCAGGATTCAACGCAGGTAAAATCGTTAAAGAAGCAGCAAAATACATTCAAGGCGGTGGCGGTGGACAACCATTTATGGCATCGGCAGGCGGAAAATACGTGGATGGCATCGACGAAGCTTTAGACAAAGTAATCGAAATAACAACTATTTAACTTCAAACCAGACAGCAATATGAAAGAAATTGTAGTTAGTGGCATACGCCCAACAGGACATTTGCATCTTGGCAACTACTTCGGCGCAGTACGCAGTTTCGTAGAAATGCAAGACAACTATCAATGCATGTTTTTCATTGCCGACTGGCACTCACTAACAACACATCCAAAACCGGAAAACATCGTTGAAAGCGCTCGAGTAATTCTTGCAGAATACCTCGCCTGCGGCATTAATCCAAATAAAGCACCTATTTACATTCAAAGCCATGTGAAAGAAGTGCTGGAGTTGTACCTATACCTCAACATGAACGCTTACCTTGGCGAAATGGAACGATGCACCACCTTTAAGGAAAAAGCAAGAAAACAACCCGACAATGTGAACGCAGGATTGCTAACCTATCCAACCCTTATGGCAGCAGACATTCTGATTCACAGGGCAAAAAAAGTGCCAGTCGGGAAAGACCAAGAACAAAACATGGAAATGGCACGACGATTCGCACGTCGATTTAATCAAATCTACAACACCGAACTGTTTCCAGAACCAGAATCGTTCTTCCTAACAGAAAAAGCAGTAAAGGTACCAGGACTTGATGGTAGCGGAAAAATGGGAAAAAGCGAAGGAAACTGCATCTATCTGATAGACGACGAAAAAACCATCAGCAAAAAAGTGATGAAAGCCGTAACTGATAGCGGACCAACAGAACCTAACAGCGAAAAACCCGAAACAATACAAAACCTATTCAGTTTTCTAAATATCGTATCAACACAAGAAACCTACGATTTCTTCAACGAAAAATGGAACGATTGCTCCATTAGATACGGTGACCTCAAGAAACAAATAGCAACCGACATCATTGCATTTACAACACCAATACGCGAAAAATTCAATGAATACATGGCAAAACCACAACTGCTTGATGAAATTGCCGACGCAGGCGCTGAAACAGCAAGACGAAGCGCACAAGAAACAATGAAACTTGTAAGAGAAACTATAGGATTCAGGAAGTAGAATAAAAAAACAACATAAATAAAATTGCAAAAGAAAGCCTGCGTAATACGGCTTCTTAAAGCAAAGCCCGCACATGACACACAAATTTCATGTCGGGCTTTATGCTTAAAAAAATCAACTACAATGATACTATCAGAAGTTATAAAACATATCGAAACAATAGCGCCACACGAACTACAAGAATCGTGGGATAACAGCGGTTTGATAGTAGGCAATACACAACAAGAAATAACACAAGTGCTTGCATGCCTTGATGTAACAGAAAAAGTCGTAATGGAAGCAATCCAAAATAACTGTCAACTAATACTATCTCACCATCCTTTAATCTTTAAAGGTATCAGACAAATAGTTGATAACAACAACTACATACAACACACCATTACACTTGCCATCAAACACAACATTGCCATCTACGCAGCACACACATCTCTCGACAACTCACCAGTAGGAATCAACGCGTTCCTTGCACAAAAAATGGGATTAACAGACATCCAAATATTAGTTCCCAAAGAAAACTGCCTCTATAAATTAGTGACCTACGTACCACAAGACTACGAAAACAAAGTAAAAGAAGCACTATTCAAAAGTGGAGCCGGGGAAATAGGCAATTACAGCTCGTGTAGCTACAACATAGTAGGAATGGGCACATTTATGGCAAATAAAAATGCACACCCATTTGTT
>JAUNIJ010000130.1 GCA_030523485.1 Bacteroidales bacterium | reverse complement strand
TAAACCACGGTGCATAGTAAAAGTGGTCGAAAGCAACCTTGTTGCTTATCACTTTTTCTATTATTGTAGCGGTTGCCATTGCTACAATTAGTAGAATCCAAATCCAACGTGCAATGGTATGACTCGTAGATGATTTCATTTTTTTCCCTTGTTGTTTAGATTGCTTCAATAAATGCTACCACGGCATCACGTTGTTCCTTTGTCAGTTGACGGAATTTCTCAACGCTTTCACGCGCATCAGACCGACTGTCGTAGCCATGCCACATGATGGCTTCTATTACCGTGCGTGCGCGGCAGTCGTGGAGCCTATCGTCAGCGCCAGTAACAAGGCGAGAAAGACCGCGTCCCCATAATGGCGTTGTACGGCACCAACCTGTACGTATGTCGTTTTTCATGTAGAGACGATGCTGTACTAAATCGGTGTAAGGCCAAATTTTATGATGAGGGTAACGTGGCATATCGTTGTCGCTGAATTTCAGGTTCGGATCTTGAATGTGGTCGTCACCAGTAGTCCATGAAGGACGATGACAATAGGCACAACCGCATTCCATGAATTTTTCCTTGCCTTCCATAACTTGTGGATCATCGAGATTGCGTGCTGCAGGAACAGCAAGACCACGGTGCCAAATCATAAAGTTTTTGAATTGCTCGTCAGTCATTTCTGGCTCGATATCTTTTGCCATGAGGTAATTGTAGATGTCTTGTTCTACATTGCCTGTATTTTTGTCAGGATGATATTTGTAAAACTCAGCTTGTACATCTTCATCTTGCGACGAAACGGTAGCATAAGTGGCTGTAATATAATTGTATCTACGGTCGCTTCGAGTCACATTTGTAATGTCCCATATGGCATTGGCTCCAGGGGCATCTAGCAACGGACCACGAGACAATGCGTAGGTGAAACGACGTACATATTTTGTGCCATCTCCTTGCAGTGAGTTAGCGTAGTAGCTTTGCCACGTGCCACCAGCAAACATGGCTGGATTTAGTGGAACGCCAGCAGCTTCTTCCTTGCGCCATTGTTCTGTAATGGAATCGTCAGGAATTGCATCGAGTAGGCCTGTGCCATACATGCCAATGGTGCTTTCAAGACGAACACGCATATTGTCGTATGGAACAGTGGTGGTTTCACCATTTTTTGTCACTTCTAATGGTACGTAGAAAGCTTCCAAAGGTATTGTCACTTCTGGATAGATGAGAGAGTATTGTTCGCCATCAGGGAAGGTGTTGCCCCAATCGTCAGTAGCATTAAGCCAATCAATTTGAATTTGTGTCTCGTCGATAGGTGCTTTAAATGGTGCCACGGCTTGTGTTTGTGGCATACCTGTTACAGATGAAAGGTAGGTGTCGGTGTCGTCGGTAATAACGAGCAGATAACCATTGCCTTGCACCGATGAGTTGTAGCTTGTTTGGCGTGCGCCATGTCCGTAGTTTGGGTGGCAGTAGGTACAGCCTCGGCGAACCATTACAGGTCCTAATCCGTGGAAAGCGCCAGAGGCATTTGTGTTGTAATCTTTTTCGAAAATGTACTCGCCTTCACGGAATGCTTGTGCCATGCCTGCATTTTCTACGGCTGGTGCTGGTTGTTCGTAGGCAAAAGAGGTCGCGTTGAATACCGTGCCAAGTTTACCCCCACTGTAATATTCTTCGCTTAGTTCAACAGGCTTTGTTTCTCTTCGATTCTGTTCACATGATATGCAAACAAAAACAAAGATGAGGGCTGATAAATAACAAAGTTTCTTCATAAAGTTTATTTTTGTTTGTGTCAGTCTGTTTGTGTGATTAGTATTCTGCTACAGCAGTTTGGGCTTCTGTCATAATGTCGAAAAGATGATTGATGGCATTAATGGCAGTTGCAACTTCTGGTTTTGTGTAATTTAGCACAAAAGGACGTGGCATAGCATCGATGGCATCTAATGCTTCAGCAATGGCTTGTTGAACATTTGCGTCAAGATCCTTGTCGATTTTTGCCACAACGGAACTGAGTGATTTGTTGTCTGCCTGTTGTTTACCAAGACCGCCGTAATAAACATTGCGAATGGAGATAATGTTGTCGTAGAAGTCTTGAATAGAGTTATAGCTGTGTGGTGATTCGATGTAGTTGATATCTTGGCCACTGTATGGAGAGCCGATTTTCATGTTGGCAACTTCGTCGGCAATAGCAAGAATTCCTTCGAAGATGTTGTCGGTGCCAAGGCTAACAGATTTCCATACGCTACCTGGTTGACCACAGAGACGCATTTGTTCGCCGAAGTTATCTTCTGGCTCCATTTCATTTTCTGTTAATAGTTCTGCTTTGCGTGCATCGATGTTCTCAATGCCAGCCCATGCAGCTTCAAGTTTGCATACGTTAAGCAGCAAATCGTTAGCTACTGCAATGGCGTATTTCAATTCGTATGCAGTGATATCTGCTGCTTTACGTTCTTCACCATTACGGAAGAGAATGAATTCGATGCCATGGAAACCAACAAGTCCGTTGTTCCAACTTTCAACGTATTTATCTAAGTTGTTCATCACAACAGAGTCGTTGAGTTGTGTTTGAAGCATAACGCTGTCGAGGGGCCATGTGTCGATGTGTGGGTCGATGTTGTATTTTGAAGCAGCGCCAAATAGAAATGCTTCGCTCCATTCCCAGTATTGTCGAGCGGATTTCCAGTGGTTGCAAGCTTCAACAACTTTTGCATCACTCATGTTCTCTTCCAGTGCTTCCAAGTCTTCTACCAATAGGAATGCTTCGTCGGCCAATCCTTTGTAAGTTGGGATCACTGTCTCGGAAACAAACTGTGTGTTTACATCTTGAAGTAATGCTTCTTTCTCTGATAGGTCAGAGTTGTTGCTTCCGCAGCTTACTAAGCAGAGAGCTGCGATAATGTTCGCTGTTAATTTTTTCATTTGTTTCATTGTGTTATGTTTTATTTGAATTTCTAACGTTTAAATAGACCGCTGAAAACAACGCCAATGGTTAGTGATGGCTCGTTGTTAAACGCTTTAGGTAAGAAGCGGTGAGAGTATTCGGCTTTAAATCCGATAGGGGCAATAGGATAATAGTTGATGCCGCATGCTATACGATGTCGTCCGTAGTAAGTGTAGTCGGGTACGCCTTCAACTGTTGTGAACATTGAATCGTAGTATTCATAGTGCCCGAAGATATAAAGTTTCGATTCTTTTTGTCGAAGTTTCGCTATCGTTTCAAACACGTTGTAACCGATTTCTACAGAAGCGGCAAATGCTGACTCGGCAACGGCTTCTGCAGACGATGGCGAATTTTGCGACATACTCTTGTTGAATGCTGTGATATTATAGCTGTCGCTTAAATAGCCGTAGTCGACGTTGCCCCGAGCTACCAATCCTTTTTTTGCATATTCAAAATCTAATGCACCTATGACAACTGTACCTGTGCTACCATCTTTTGTGTATTTGGTTGTCTTGGTCAAACTGTTGATAAAACTGTTGCCAACATAACCACTGAAGCCTAGACGTAGCGATGGAATGGGCGTATAGTCGAGTCGGAACGCGCCTGCCAGGGCGTTGGCAATTTTAAACTCATAAGGAGAGCCAGCACCATTGTGCACCCAACCTTCTGAAGAGAAACGATCGGCGTCGAGGCCTGGCAACAACATTGCTTCATAGCGAAGTTTGTCGGTGGAACCCCATATCGAAATGCCTAACTCATGCCACGTACAAGGAATAATGCTATTTTCTCCTTCCGAACGATAGGCGGTAAAGAATTCAACCGGAGTGTGGTGAACGTTGGTAAGTCCAACTGGTACAATGATTTCGCCAATGCGAAGGTTGAGGGCTTTATGGAATGTTTTTTCTATCCAAAGTTGTTCTAACGCAACTTCGCCACCACGTTCAATCTCCGTCTCGTACTCTCCAGCTTCGTCGGCCTCCATCTCGATGGCAGCTTCGATGCCACCATGTTCAAACTCTATTTCGGTGCCAAAACGCCAGCCACGGCCAAACTCATAGCCAAGATAAAGGCAGACGTGTGGGAGGTCGAAACGGTTATGTCCTTTGTCGTTGGCATAACGTTCTGGAGTGATGTGACGTTGCCACGAATCGCTGTAGAAGTTCCTCGTGAACATTGCTTCAGCGTATCCGCCAAAAGTCAGGCGTTCTTGAGGTTGAGTTTGTGTTTTTTGCTGAACTGTAGCACCGCTAACAGCATCAACTTTTTTGGTGTTTTGTTGCGATTCCAATTTCAATAGTCGTGTAAGAATCGAATCGTATTGTTGTTGAGTAAGTGTAATGGTCTCTTGCGCACTAACTGTAAACATAGCTAATGTGCACGAAATTAATAGAATAGAGAGTCTTTTCATCAATGCTTATTTTGTGATTTTATGATCACAAAATTAAATATAGTTAACAGTGTGCTAAATCACTATATTTGGGTATATTCTCTATTGTGGATAATATTATTTAGGTATTTCTCTGGCGTATGTTGATATGTTTTCGCTGTTTTGGGGGCGCCGTTGTTTTTTGTTTTTCGTCGGATTAATTTATTGTGGGCATGAATGGTTTCATAGAGAACTTTGCGAAATTTTTGTGACATGACTTGTCTTCGTTCATACTCATAAGAA
>JAUNIJ010000129.1:3928-4619 GCA_030523485.1 Bacteroidales bacterium | reverse complement strand
CACGCAAGGACCTACTTCAATAACAGTGCATGGTAGATTCTTGCCCTCAGCACTGAAAACGGATGTCATTCCGATTTTTTTTCCAATTAATCCTGGCATTTCAAATAATAATTATAATGTTAGTGCCTTACAAAAGCAAGGCATAATATACCTGTTATTAAATTACGAATCTATTTTCTTCTATCAACTAACTATACTTTGATTTCTACTTCAACACCGCTAGGAAGTTCAAGTTTCATCAAAGAGTCAACGGTTTGAGCTGTTGAACCATAGATGTCAATCAAACGTTTGTAAGAAGACAATTGGAATTGCTCACGCGACTTTTTATTAACGAAAGTAGAGCGGTTTACAGTAAAAATACGTTTATGTGTAGGTAGTGGAATTGGACCACTCACAACAGCACCTGTAGCTTTTACAGTGCGAACGATTTTCTCGGCTGATTTATCAACCAAGTTGTAGTCGTAAGATTTGAGTTTGATTCTAATTTTTTGACTCATTTTGTTTTTGTTTTTATTTGTTTATTTCTGTTAGTCCACACGATTAAGAGTCGTATGCTAATCGAGTAGGGACCTTCATTCAAATATATTACAGTAAGTCCACAGGCCATATTTCAGACCTGTGGGCGTGTTTCTTTTTATTTATTAGAGGAGTTCAACATGTCCTTTAGCTTCTGTCAGCACTGCCTTTGCAA
>JAUNIJ010000129.1:0-3918 GCA_030523485.1 Bacteroidales bacterium | reverse complement strand
AGCCGTAGAAACCTCAGCATAATGACTGAATTCCATTGATGATGTTGCACGACCAGAGGTAATCGTACGAAGAGCTGTTACATAGCCGAAGAGTTCTGCCAATGGCACTTTAGCTTTTACAATACGAGCACCACTACGGCTTGATTCCATACCTTCAACTTGACCACGGCGTTTGTTCAAGTCACCAATCACATCACCCATGCTTTCTTCTGGAGTAACCACTTCAAGTTTCATGATAGGCTCAAGAAGCACTGGTTTTGCTTTAGCACAAGCTGTTTTGAATGCAATCTGCGCACAGATTTCAAACGAAAGTTGGTCAGAGTCAACTGGATGGAAAGAGCCATCAACCAAAGTAACTTTCAAACTATCGAGAGGGAAGCCAGCCAAAACACCATTACGCATTGCTGCAGTAAAGCCTTTTTGTACTGAAGGGATAAACTCTTTAGGAACGTTACCACCCTTAACCTCATCAACAAATTGAAGTGAGCCTTCGAATTCTGGATCTTTTGGTCCGATATTAACGATGATATCAGCAAACTTACCACGACCACCAGATTGTTTCTTATAAACCTCACGATGGTTAACAGTACGCGTGATAGCTTCTTTATAGTTAACTTGAGGACGACCTTGGTTACACTCTACTTTGAACTCGCGTTTCAAGCGATCGATAATGATTTCCAAGTGCAACTCACCCATACCAGAGATAACTGTTTGACCGCTTTGTTCGTCAGTCTTCACAGTAAATGTTGGGTCTTCTTCTGCTAATTTAGCCAAACCGATGCCAAGTTTATCAAGGTCGCTTTGTGTTTTTGGTTCAACAGCGATACCGATAACAGGATCTGGGAATTCCATTGATTCGAGTACGATAGGAGCATCTTCCGAGCAGAGGGTATCACCTGTACGTACATCTTTCAAACCAACAACAGCGCCTATATCACCTGCGGCAATGCATTCAACTGGATTTTGGTGATTAGAGTGCATTTGGAACATACGTGATACACGCTCTTTCTTACCAGAACGGCTATTGAACACATACGAACCAGCATCGATTTTACCAGAATATACACGGATGAAAGTCAAACGACCAACATATGGGTCGGTTGCAATCTTAAATGCCAAAGCACTGGTTGGATCGTCTTCTGATGGATGACGAATAACTTGTTCCTCAGTATCAGGATTAGAACCCTCAATAGAAGGAGTGTCGAGTGGTGATGGCAAGAATGCGCATACATAGTCAAGCAAAGTTTGAACGCCTTTGTTCTTGAACGAAGAGCCGCAAAGCATTGGTGTGCAAGCAAGAGCACAGGTAGCAGCACGAAGAGCACGAAGAACTTCTTCTTCAGTGATAGTTGAAGGATCATCAAAGAATTTTTCCATCAAAGCATCATCATATTCTGCTACAGTCTCAAGCATTTTGCCACGCCATTCTTCTGCTTCATCAATAAGGTCTGCAGGTATATCTTCGACATCATATTGAGCACCCATTGTCTCGTCATGCCAAAGGATAGCTTTCATCTTAATAAGATCGACAACACCTTTGAAGTTTTCTTCTGCACCAATAGGAATAACCACTGGAACAGGATTAGCACCAAGGATATCTTTCATTTGACGTACTACTTCGAAGAAGTCTGCGCCAGAACGGTCCATCTTATTAACGTAGCCGATACGAGGAACATTATATTTATCAGCTTGACGCCATACAGTCTCTGATTGTGGTTCAACACCACCTACAGCACAATAAGTAGCAACTGCACCATCAAGAACACGTAATGAACGCTCTACCTCAGCGGTAAAGTCAACGTGACCCGGAGTGTCAATCAGATTGAACTTATATTTATTATTGTTCCATGTCCAGTAAGCAGTAGTAGCAGCTGACGTGATAGTAATACCACGTTCTTGTTCTTGCTCCATCCAGTCCATGGTAGCTGCACCTTCGTGTACTTCGCCAATCTTATGCGTTTTACCTGTATAGAACAAGATACGCTCTGATGTAGTTGTTTTACCTGCATCAATGTGGGCCATGATACCGAAGTTGCGGGTATAATGCAAATCTTGCTTAGCCATTTTCTATGTTTATTATAGGAGTATAAACCGAGAAGTTTGAAATTGTTAGATTAGAAGCGGAAATGTGCGAATGCGCGGTTAGCTTCTGCCATGCGGTGAATTTCCTCTTTACGTTTGAATGCACCACCTTGGTTGTTATAACCATCAACGATTTCTGCAGCGAGTTTCTCAGCCATTGTACGACCAGAGCGTTTACGTGCAAAGTTGATAAGGTTTTTCATAGAGATTGCCTCTTTACGATCTGGACGAATCTCTGTTGGCACTTGGAAAGTAGCGCCACCAATACGGCGTGATTTTACCTCTACTTGTGGAGTAACATTTTCGAGGGCTTTTTTCCAGATTTCCAAAGCGCTCTTTTCTTCGTTAGGAAGTTTTGTAGCCACTACTTCAAGAGCAGAATAGAAAATCTTGAAAGAGAGGCTCTTCTTACCATCATACATCAAATGGTTTACGAATTTCGTAACCATCACTTCATTAAAAACGGGATCTGGAAGAATCATCCGTTTTTTAGGAGTTGCTTTTCTCATTTTAAATTTACAAAATTACGTTTTTGCCTTGGCTGTTCGTCTTCAACATGCTCCTCTGAGCACATTTACTCAACCTTTATAGACCAATAATCAAAAACTGAGTTACCGTTGTTGTTTGAAAAGGAATTGTTTCGTCTAACTAAGTCTTATTTTTTCTTAGGACGTTTTGCTCCGTATTTAGAGCGACGTTGAGTACGTGAGGTTACACCAGCTGTATCCAATGTACCACGAACGATGTGATAACGAACACCTGGAAGATCTTTTACACGACCACCACGAACCATTACGATTGAGTGCTCTTGCAAATTGTGACCTTCGCCTGGGATGTAGGCATTCACTTCTTTAGAGTTTGTTAAGCGCACACGTGCTACTTTACGCATAGCCGAGTTAGGCTTTTTAGGGGTAGTGGTGTACACGCGAACACAAACGCCACGACGTTGTGGGCATGAATCCAACGCAGGTGACTTACTCTTGTCCTCAAGAGTCAATCTGCCTTTTCTAACTAGTTGCTGAATTGTTGGCATTTTTTCTTGTTTTATTTATCTATAATTTATGCTATAATTTGGGGTGCAAAGGTACGACAATATTTTCAATTACACAATACCCTCTGATTATTTTATTTTTACCTTTTTTCTCAAGGGCATTTCGACAAACTTTTTCGATAGACCAAAAAAGTCAATTTCAAATAACGACTACACACAGCATCACATAACACGTATATATTATATATAGTATATTATTCATAGATTAGTACCACATAACACAAACAACATGTTGAATATGAACACAATAACAATACTTAACAAACATTTCAACCAACAAAACACACATCATTCTAAAAAAAACACTACCTTTACGGCGTAAAAAGGATAGTTATGCACTACCACTTACACACATACAAAATCCAATAAAACACTCGAAAAACAATACATTTAATACTCACAAAATCATGAAGAAAATCGCATTTTATGCTAGCATAATGGTTTTATGTCTCGGCATAGTAGCTTGCAACGGCAAGAAAAACAACGAACAAGAAGAACAACCTGCAGAACAACACGAATGTTGTTGCCATCACCACGAGATGAGCGAAGAAGAATGTGCTGCCATGAAAGCCATGATGGAACAATGGGCAAACTTTGATAATCTCACAGAAGAAGCACAAGTTGCTCTCTTGGCTCAACGCAAAGAAATGATGGACAAAATGATGAAACCATGCTGCAAACAAGGTGAAGAGGGTTGTTGCAAAGGTGAAAAAACATGCTGTAAAGGTGAAAACGCAGAAGGCGAACACACTTGCTGCAAAGGAGAAAACGCCGAGGGTGAACAC
>JAUNIJ010000009.1 GCA_030523485.1 Bacteroidales bacterium | reverse complement strand
TGTGGAGTGTAACGAAATGAAAACTGCTGACAATAAAATGTTCTTGAGACTATTCTTGTGGATGTGGTTGGTGTATAAATACTTGATAATTAGTATGGTTGCGAGTTTTGTGCGTGAGTTAAAAATGACATTCTTTCTAGTAAAAATATTCAAAGCTAAGTTTGTTTTTACGGTCGGTTTGCCGTACCTTTGTAGACAAAATAATAATGAAACTTATGAAGCTAAATCATAGTAAAATCAAGTCATTTGCCATTGTCGTCGCTGTTGTCGTCATGACAGCAATCGTTGGATGCACCAAACGTTCATCAATCGACTTCGACGTCTACACCGTTGAACATGTGGTAGAAAACGACAGCGTACGGTTTAATCTCGAGGTGTCGGTTGACTTTCCCAAACCCAACTGCACAGGCGAGGCTGTCGACAGCATCCGTCTGTTTCTCGTTCGCACTATGTTCGGCATGAATCAATTGGAAGAGCCAAATGCCTTGTTGCAACGCTATCGCGACACCGTCTTTGCTAACTACTGTGCCGAGATGCGTGAGTTTCGTCGTGTGGCGGGCTTCACCGATGCTTTCGTCGAAGAAGTCGTGGGTAATGCCAACGTGTTGAATGATACGCTACTCAGCTACGATCACGCCGTCTATCTCTACTATGGTGGCTCACAGGGACAACGCCGCTTCAACTCCTACGTCTTCAACCTCTCAACCGGAGCTCGCTTGACCGAATCCGATCTCTTTCGCGACGAAGAGATGACATCGTTGTCGGCTCTCCTCACGCAGACATTGACAGAACTGGTTGAGAAAACCGTCGACAGCGTGATGCCTAACGGCAACTTCGCCGTCGAAGAAGAGGGCATTCGCTACCGCTACGACAGCTACGAACTCAACACCTTCGAGATTCCTGCTGTGGAGAGCATCGACCTCATGTTGCCAACCGAGAAAGTGTTGCCGATCATGCGCACCAACAGCATTGTCTATCATTATCTCTCGACCGTAACAACAGCTAAAGAATAGGAAATAAATTGCTATGGGTGTCGAACTGATTGATAAATACTTTACACTCACCTCGTTACAGCACGAACGTTTCGTTGCTTTGGAGGCGCTCTACACCTCGTGGAACGAAAAAATCAACGTCATCTCACGTAAGGACATCACTAACCTCTACGAGCATCATATCCTACACTCGCTCGCCATTGCCAAAGCACTACATTTCAAAGAAGGCACCACCATTGTCGATGTAGGTTCTGGTGGTGGATTCCCCGGTATTCCTTTAGCCATTTTGTTTCCACAGGTGAAGTTTCATTTGGTCGATTCTATCGGCAAGAAAATGCATGTGGCTGAAGAAGTTATCAAATCAATCGGATTAGACAACTGCACCACACAGCACATACGTATGGAAGAGGTGAAAGCATCGTTCGATTTCGTGGTCAGTCGTGCTGCCATGCCGATGCCCGACTTGGTGAAATTGGTGCGAAAAAACATCGCCAAGACCTCGCACAACGCATTGCCTAATGGCATCTTGACACTCAAGGGAGGCGACCTCACAGCCGAACTGCAACCTTTCCGTCGCGATGCGGTGGTCTACGACATCAGCCATTGGTTTGCCGAGCCATTCTTCGAAACCAAACAGTTGGTCTATCTTCCAATCATGTAGTACAGAAACCTGATAACAATGAAAATAAAAGTATTCGTATTCAACCCCTTCTACGAAAACACCTATGTGGTGTACGACGAGACAACACGCGAGGCTGCCATCATCGACTGTGGTTGCTTAGGTGTCGACGAAGAGACTCGTCTGAAAAACTTCGTGGATGAGGAGAAACTTTCCATCAAATATCTGCTCAATACGCACCTTCATCTCGACCACCAATTTGGCAACCATTTCGCTGTTGCCACGTGGGGCGTGCTCCCATCAGCACACGAGGGCGACCGCTATTGGGAAAATGCTTTCGAGACACAGTGCATGCTTTTTGGCATCCCACAAGAAGTGCATAATCAATCCTTAGGCACAATGTTGCGTGAAGGCGACGAACTCACTATCGGCAATTTCAAGCTCACGGTGTTGCATGTGCCAGGACACTCTGCCGGTAGCATCTGCTTCTACAACAAAAAAGCCAACGTGCTCTTCTCGGGCGATGCACTCTTCCGTGAAAGCATTGGTCGCACCGACCTCCCTGGTGGCAACCATCCTCAACTGATAGAAGGCATCAAGACGAAAATTCTGACCATGTGCGACGAAACCATTGTCTATACGGGACATGGCGAGTCGACCACCGTGGAACACGAACGCTACAACAACCCTTATCTTTAACATCATACTAACTCAACGCATATGGAAAACTTTACAGCCAATGAAGGTAAAAATCTCGCTATCGACATCGATGGTGTGAGCTACCTGCGCATTCCGGTAAAAACAAAACTTGTGATGAAAGAAGATGACCTGTTCGAGGTCGTGAATGAATATACTAAAGATATCCGTCGCCCAGGCGACATCGTGTTCTGCAGTGAGAAAATCATTGCTATCACACAGGGTCGTGCCTTCCCCATTTCGGAAATCAAACCAAGTTGGTTGGCTAAGTTCTTGGTGAAGTTTGTCTACAAATCGCCTTATGGCATCGGATTGGGCAGCCCTTACACCATGCAATTGGCAATCATCGACGTTGGCGTTCCACGTCTGTTGCTCGGTTGCTTGGCAGCGGCAGTAACGAAACCTTTTGGCGTGCGTGGTGCCTTCTACAAAGTGTGTGGACCAAAAGCATACGCCATCGATGGACCTTGCGACTGCACCATACCACCATACAACCGCTATGCTAAAATGGCACCTAAGAATCCCGACAAAGTAGCGAGAGACATGAAGGCAAAGTTGGGCAATGAGTTTATCGTACTCGATGCCAACGACCTCAATGTCGACATCTTAGGAAAATCGTCGAAAGACCTCGACGAGAAATTCCTAAAAGCATTGTTTAAGGATAACCCTCTGGGACAGAACTCACAACAAACTCCTATTGCTATCGTTAGGAAAGCAGAATAACAGACAACTATGTTGGATTTTTTGAACGTAATACACTGGAACGTCAATCCAGAAATCTGCCACATCGGCCCTCTCTCGATACATTGGTACGGTTTGCTTTGGGCTATTGGCTTGCTGTTGGCGTTGTGGACTCAACAGAAGATTTATAAGAACGAACATTGCCCCGACAATTGGACCGACACCATGTTTCTTTATCTTGTGGCAGGCGTGATTATTGGTGCACGTCTCGGCCATTGTTGGTTCTACGAGTGGCACTTGTTGCGCGAGCCCGTTACTTTCCTCGGCATTACCTTCAACTATGGCAACGACTACTTCGTGCATCCGTTGCGTTTGCTGAAAATTTGGGAAGGAGGCTTGTCGAGTCATGGCGGCGCTTTCGGTCTGCTCATCGCAGGTTACTTCCTGAACAGGAAGTTTAAGAAAGGTTACATCTGGATTTTCGACCGTGCCGTTATTGGTATCTGTATCACAGGTGCTTGCATTCGTTTAGGCAATCTAATGAACTCGGAAATCTATGGTTTCCCAACCGATATGCCTTGGGGATTTATCTTCGAACGCAATGGTGAAACGGTGCCTTGCCACCCAACCCAAATCTACGAGATGCTTTACTGCCTCATCACTTTTGTCGTCGTGTGGTGGATGTACTGGAAGAAGAAGGCTTATCGCTACGATGGTCTGATTTTCGGCGTGTTCTTAGAGTGTATCTTCGTGACACGCTTCCTGCTGGAATACATCAAATTCGACCAAGAGGCTTTTGAATCGAACATGATATTCAACATGGGACAGGTTCTTAGCATTCCGTTCATCTTGCTCGGCATCTTCCTCATTGTGCATGCGTTGCGCAAAGGTCCTGTTGTTACCGACTATCAACCCGAATCGTCTTCCAAAACAAAATGATAGAACTTCAGTCGCTCCTTCCTATTGGCAAATTCACCAAACCGCACGGATTGAAAGGCGAGGTGGCGCTGTCGTTGACAGCCGACTTCGATGTCGAAGCCTGTGAGTGTGTCATCGTACCCATCGAAGGCATACCGGTTCCTTTCTTCGTGAACGACATTAGAGGCAAAGGATTGGAGACACTCTTGTTCTCTATCGACGACATCGACACTGCCGACAAAGCAAAAATGTTGTGCGGACCTACGGTCTATGTCGATAAATCGTTAGCATTGTCCGACGAAGACGACAATGATGTGATGCCTGTCGATATGCTTATCGGCTTTCGCATGATCGATAAACACGCTGGCGATATTGGCGTTATTACCGACGTCGACACCTCAACACCAAATGTCTTGTTGCTTGTTGACGATAAGATGATACCAGCTGCAGACGAATATATCGTGGCGTTGGATGAGAAAAACAGACGCTTAGAAGTGGAGTTGCCCGAAGGGTTACTCGATATATAATATAATATAGTAATGATACAAGCAAAAAGAAATATAGCAATCGTAGCAGGCGGCGACTCGTCCGAATGGGAAGTGTCGCTCCGTAGCGCACAAGGTTTGATGGGTTTCATTCCATCGGAGAAATATAATCGTTACGTGGTGGTTATCCGCAAAAAGGATTGGCACGTGGTGGACGGAGAACAACGCTTTGAAGTCGATAAACGCGATTTCTCGTTTGTCGATGGTAACGGGCAACACATTGTGTTCGATTTTGCCTACATCACCGTGCATGGCACACCAGGTGAAAACGGCATCTTACAAGGCTATTTCTCATTGATGCAGATCCCATTCTCCACCTGTGGCGTGGCTGCCTCGTCGCTCACCTTCGATAAATTCATGTGCAACCACTACCTTAAGAGTTTTGGCATCAACATCGCAAAGTCTATCGAATTGGAGCTTGGCAAACCCTACGATGTGCAAAAAATCGTAGATGAAATAGGCCTTCCTTGTTTCGTGAAGCCTACAGCCGATGGTAGTAGCTTTGGCGTGTCGAAAGTGAAAACATTGGAAGCTCTGAAACCAGCTCTCGAGAAAGCATTCAGCGAAAAGAGCAATGTGATGGTGGAAGCCATGCTCGTTGGTACCGAAGTTACCAGTGGCATGTATCAAACCAAACACAAACAAGTGGTGTTTCCAATCACTGAGGTGGTGACCAGCAACGAATTCTTCGACTACGATGCAAAATATAATGGTCAGGTCGACGAAATTACCCCTGCTCGCGTCAGTCAGGAAATGACACGTGAGGTGCAGATGTTGACGGCTAAAATCTATAACCTGATTCATGCCAAAGGCATCATACGCATCGACTACATCATAGCCGCCAACGGAACCATCTATCTGCTTGAGGTGAACACCACACCAGGCATGACCGCTACAAGTTTCATACCTCAACAAGTGCGCGCTGCCAATCTCGACATCGCCGACGTGATGTGCGACATCATCGAAAATGAATTTGAACAATAATATTACTAACAGACAATGAAAAAGACTATTTTTCTTCTTTTAGCTGCTGTCATCTTATTTCCAAATCTGGCTTGGGCATGGGGCGATACGGGTCACCGCATCGTTGGACAAGTAGCTTTGTGCCATCTCGATAAAAAGGTCGATAAGAAAGTGCGCGCACTCTTGTCGGGTGCCGATTTACCCATGGAGTGTACGTGGGGCGATTTTATCAAGTCGGACACTATCTATAAAGAGTTCTCTTCGTGGCACTATTGCGACTTCCCTTCCAACGTTAGCAGAGAAGCATTCGACACCCTCGCACTCGATAATCCCGATGGCGAATGTGTCTATCGTGTGCGTTATCTCGCCGACCATCTGAGAAAAAATCCCGACGACACCGTGATGCTCAAGATTCTGATACATATTGTGGGCGATCTTGGATGTCCGATGCATTTGGCACGTCCGAACGATCGTGGCGGCAACGATCTCTTAGTGAAGTGGTTCAGAACACCTACCAATCTTCATAATGTGTGGGACGCACGACTCATCGAAAGTCAAAAACTTTGTTACACTGAGTATGCACACCATCTCTACAACACACAACATGCTCCGGAACAGGTCTACAGCAAAGGTAAAGAGATTGACTGGGCTTGGGAAACCTACCAATTGGCTGAGAAAATATACAGTTATCAAGAAACACACGACGATAACCTGTCGTTTCGCTATATCTACGATTTCCTCGATACGCTCAATCACCAACTCTACATCACCGGTTGCCGATTGGCTGCCGTGTTAAACTATATCTACGGAAAATAAGCGGTTTATGAAAGCGCATATTATCTCCATCGGCGACGAACTGCTCATCGGACAGGTGGTAAACACCAATGCCTCGTGGATGGCTGCCGAACTAAACAAACAAAATATCGACGTGTCGCGCATCGTTACAATCTCCGATGATGCCGACGACATACGTACCAACATTGAGAAATCGATGGCAGAAGCCGACGTGGTGCTGGTGACTGGTGGATTAGGACCAACAAAAGACGACATTACCAAAAAAACGCTGGCGGATATGTTCCACTCGCAACTGGTAGTGCATCAACCGTCGCTCGATAATGTGACCGACTATTTTGCGAAACGCGGACTGCCACTCTCGGAGGTGAATAAACAACAGGCATTGGTGCTTGCCGACTGCGAACCTATTCGTAACATGGTGGGCACTGCACCCACAATGTGGATCGAACGAAATGGTAGGGTAGTGGTGTCGATGCCTGGCGTACCATTCGAAATGCAATGGGTTATGTCACATCACATCGTACCAAAACTGGTTAGTCGCATGGGACATGAAGCCATCGTGCATAAAACAGTTATGACGTTCGGCATTGGCGAGTCGTTCCTCTCCGATAAAATAGAACCATGGGAGACTAATCTGCCGACAAACATCAAATTAGCTTACCTACCTCAAGCTGGCAAGGTGCGTCTGCGCCTTACTGCTCATGGCAACGATAAGAATGCGTTGATTGCCCTCGTCGATAAAGAAGTAGAGAAACTGCAAGGTTACATTGCCGACAATATCTATGGCTACGACGACGAATCGATGGAGTCGATTGTCGGACGTCTGCTATTGGAACGTGGTGAGACCCTCGCCACTGCCGAGAGCTGTACAGGTGGCTTGGTAGGCAGAAAGGTGGTGGCCATAGCTGGCGCATCGAATTACTATCAAGGCGGCATCATTGCTTACAGTAACGACATCAAACATCAGCTTTTAAATGTGCCCGAAGAGACACTCCAACAACACGGTGCCGTAAGCTCCGAGACAGCAATAGCCATGGCAGAAGGCTGTCGCAAAGCATTCCAAACCGATTGGGCTGTTGCCACCACAGGCATCTCAGGACCTGATGGCGGCACCGACGAGAATCCACGTGGCACAGTATGGATTGCCGTTGCTGGTAAGCACAACACCATAGCAGAGAAGTTTGTGTTTGCTACAACACGCGAACAACATCAGGAACGAAGCGCCAACCAAGCTATCTTCTCGCTTTGGCTGCAGCTACGACAAAGCAAATAATGAACAGTACCGTTGAGGCTATCGTTCTGTCGCGTATCCCATATTCCGAGCATAGCTACATTATTAATCTCTACACCAAAGAAGAGGGACGCACTGTTGCTTTCCTTCGTGGCAACAGCAGAAAGAAAGCGGCACAAACTCTGATGGTACATCCGTTAGCGCTGATGTCGTTCACACTCGAAGGAAAAGGACAAATGCCTTACGTCAAACATTACGAGTCGGTCATGCCCATGCAGACGCTCCCTTTCGACCCCATTAAAAGCTGTGTCGCCCTATTCCTTGCCGAAATGCTGTCGCTCACACTGAAGGAGAGGTGTGCCGACCAACGGCTATTCGACTTCATCAAGACTCACATCGCGATGCTTGACACACTCACTGAAGGAATCGCCAATTTCCACATCTATTTCCTGTTGCATCTGTCGCGATGGCTCGGCTTTGCGCCCAACCTCGACCAACATGGCGATTATATCGACCTTCGAGAAGGCATCATGACACCGACACCACCATTGCATCCAGATTATACGTCACCGGAAATCACAAAATGTTGGCACTATTTCCTCAATACCGACTACGCCGAAGCAGGCAAAATGCCACTTTCAAGAGCGTCGAGAAAACAGTGTCTCGAGCAGGTGGTCAAGTTCTACCAAATACAAATGCCTGAAATAAAGGAAATAAAATCGCTCAACGTTATTCAACAGGTGTTCGATTGATGCTGCAAAGCATACAACGACAACCGACAAAAAAACAATGACAAACAACCCGTTGATATCAAGAAAAAGTGTTACCTTTGCCCTCTGAAATTCAACTCGTAGAAAATGCACATTGTAGCACGCACGTTGACTTTCAAAAAAATATAAACAGCATAAACAATACTAAAGAAATACCATCTCATGGCAAAACAAGACAGACCAGAGGATTTAGAACAACGCATTGATAGCGACGTTCAAGAATCTATCTCTAAAACAGAAGCTTATATCGAAAACAATGGCAAAAAACTGATGATTATTTTCATCGTAGCCATCCTCATCGTGCTCGGCATCTGGGCAGCTAAGAAATACGTCTTCGATAAACGCGTTGAACGCGCACAAGAAGAAATGGTGGTTTGCACCAATTATTTCGAACGTGACTCATTCAACCTCGCTCTTAACGGCGACGGTGTGAACGCTGGCTTCATCGACATCATCGACCAATACGGCTCAACAAAAGTTGGTAAACTGGCTCGCCACTATGCTGGCATCTGCTACTATCAACTCGGACAATTCGACGATGCTATCGATATGTTGAAAAAAGTAAACACCAAATCTAACGATATCAACACCGTAGCACTCGGACTCATTGGCGACTGCTATGCCGACAAAGGCGACGTGAACGAAGCTATCAACTACTTCGAAAAGGCTATCGCTAAAGGCAATAACCTCACCGCTCCTATCTATCTCAAAAAAGCGGCTCTCGCCTACGAAACACAAAACAACTTCGCTAAAGCTGTTGAGTGCTACCAAACTATCAAAGACGAATATCCAACCAGCCAAGTAGCTGTCGATATCGACAAATATTTGGAACGCGCTAAAGCAAGCAAATAATCTACCAAGATATGAAGAGAAAAGCCGTTCTCTGTAAAAAGAGCAACGGCTTTCTTTTTACCTAAAACAAACCAAAACACATGGCTACAGAATTTCACATCACAAAAGAGTCGGACGCTATCAATATGCCAACACCAGAACGCGTAGCACAACAACGCTTTGGCATCGTCGTTGCCGACTGGAACAGCAACATCACATACGCACTGCTTGACGGCGCACTCAACACACTTCGACAATACGGCGCTGTCGACAATAACATCATCGTAACACACGTACCTGGCACTTTCGAACTTACCTACGGCGCAAAACATCACATCGAACACCATGGCGTCGACGCTGTCATCATCATCGGATGCGTGGTGCGTGGCGACACACCGCACTTCGACTATATCTGTCAAGGTGTCACTGTAGGCGCTGCACAACTCAACGCTGAAGGAAAAGCACCCGTCGTCTTTGGCGTACTTACCACCGAAAATATGCAACAAGCAGAAGACAGAGCCGGTGGATGTCTCGGTAATAAAGGTGCTGAAGCCGCTATCGTTGCTATCAGAATGGCTAACATTGATTAATAAATCATAAAACGACGCCTTCTAAATCGTAATAAATTTTACAATTTTACACCCAAATCGTTGATAAGGGAAAATAGTTGGCGAAAGATTTTGCCATGTCGAAAAAAATGCATAACTTTGCAATGGCAGAATTGTAGTCTGTAAAAACTAACCTCTTAGAGATGATGAAAGAACCAATAAGAGTCTTATACGTTGTGCAGGAATTGACACCTTTCGTTTTCGAAAGCGTCATGGCAAAAATCTCCAGCCAATATCCACTATACCTCCAAGAACAAGGATGTGAAGTGCGTATCTTTATGCCATGCTACGGACATATCAACGAACGGAGAAACCAACTCCATGAAGTGCAACGCCTCTCTGGCATGAACCTGATAATCGACGAAAACGACTATCAACTCATAATCAAAGTGGCTACGTTAACCAACGTGCGGATGCAAGTCTATTTCATTGACAACGAAGAATATTTTCGTCGCAAAGGCACCGATGTTGACCTCGATGGCAACGAATTCGACGACAATGAGCTACGCATGATCTTCTTCGCACGTGGCGTGCTCGAAACCATCAAAAAACTACGTTGGGCACCCGATGCAGTGCTTTGCAATAGCTGGTTCACGGCACTCATACCGTACTATATCAAGACAATATACCGCGAGATACCATTCTTCGAGAAATCAAAAATAGCATACTCCGTGTTCGATTGTGCACACTATAGCAAACCATTCAGCAGCAACTATGCTAGCGCCATTCGTGTCAACCCAAAAGAAGAGGAGAAGCTACCATCGTTGGAAGGCACCGTGGAATGGGAGAAACTCACACGTTTCGCCATCGACTACACCGACGCCGTTATCTTCGCCGACGAATGCGACGACAGCCTTGTGCAATATGCCCAAAACACCGGCAAACCAGTAGTCGTAGCCAACGATTTCAACCGCAAAGAGACATTCTTAGAAATCATCCAACCAATGTTACAACGATAACGATTCACACCATCCATAAAAAAGCCCTGACATTTCTGCCAGGGCTTTTTTGTGCTTGTGTGTTAGGGGAATTTTAATAGATTCGTACTGCCTTACGCCAATTTGCTTCCATCTGTGCACTTTTCCAGGCTGCTTTCTCAACGCCTCGACGTACCTTATCAGCCGCCTTATCAGCAGCCTTATTAAACAGATACTCCTGTCCACGAGCATGGCGCTCACGCAACCGCTCTATCATATCTTTCATATCGTCGATGATGATGTTGGTGTAGCGCTGCATATCTTCCTCACGACGAGCGTTGTCGACCATATCCTCTGTCGATGCAAAATGACGAGCCAAAATGTCACGAGGACCAACAGCTCCTCGACTGCGAACCGACTCCACTGTCGGAACAGACAGTGCATATCTCTCACCGCCCGACAAACCTTTTTTAAGGATTTTATCAGATTCTACAACTACTTCGCCTCCGTTAATTGCTAATCTCTCGTTACCTTCTTTTACTTTAGCACCATTAGATTTAGAATACTCTGGAAGAGTATGGGAGGCACTGTCTTCGGAAAGGCTCGCATCAAGGATTTTTACTCCTTTATCGTACGATTTCTCAGTATCTTTTAGTAATTTTGCAGCGCTCACGAATACATCAGAAACGTTTGAGCGACCATGAGGGGTGTTAGGCGTATCGTCTAACACCTCTACTTTTGTAACCTCATACGTATAGTGCCCGTTCATACCGTCTTTGTATTCTTTCATTGTTGTCTTAACCTTATAGACAATTCCATCAATGCTTATCGCACCAACAAAACGATGCATTAAAACATCATTATTATATCCGTTATCCCATAAACGCTTTCCATCTACTTTCTTGATATCAGGGTGTTCCTCAAATTCAATGCTATTATTAATCACTTCGTGAAGCTTATCCATTACAGCTATATGCACGCCAATGTTATCGCTATTCGATGCATGATTAGCGGCTTCTTTTAGCGAACTTGGGCTGATGGTATAATAGAACTCTACACCATTGTTATTATAGTGCTGTGGTAGAAGCTCTCTATCACCACTTTCATCCTTTTTAGAATATCGCTCGATGGCAGCATCGCGTGCTTGAGTTAACACGTTATTTCCTTTGTACGTATGGGGAGGAACATTTGTCACTCTCACCTCGGCCTCGTTAAGACCAGGCATAACAGTACCCCTATTTTTAACAGAATTATTCTGGTGTTCTTGAAAGGTTTCTATTTTATCACCCAACGAAAATTTCACGGTTTCACTGGCATCATCCCAACCAATAATCTCATTCTCATCGTAGGTAGGCTTGGAGGAGAGAGAAACGTCACCTTCGACATCTCCCTTTGCACCAAGGTCGGTACCATCCACAAGGTCATAAAGCACTCGGTCAGTAATCTCGTCTATGCTTCCGAACTTCTTTAGCTTAAAGAGGTCTTTGCCTACCCAGTCCCAGAACTTCGTAACGGCTTCCTTGACTCTGTCAATAAGCTTCTGCAAGCGACCTTTCTCCGCTTCACCATTCGCCTCATCAAGCATCTTCTGCGCCTCCTTGGCAAACCTTTCAGCATTCTTACGTCCACTAAGACGTGACAATACCTCGCTCGCCACACGGTTCTCATCGTCACGGATGTCGGCATAACCATCGTCCTTCATCACTTCATCCCACCAAGGTGTGTCCTTGATGAGCGACTTGACATTCTCCCACAGCTCGCCATTCTTTCTCTCCACAGCCCTACACCAAAGGTGCGTATATTCATGGATAGGTGTATTAGGGTTCATGCCCTCCGGAGTAAGATATATCTTGTTACCCTCTGCCCAGCCATAGACAACGCCATCGCTGTTCTTCAGGAACTCCACCCTATTCACAATCTTGAGGTCGCTGTCCTTGAACACCACATAGTTCATGCCACGACCATCACCACCAGTCATATTACCTGTAGGCACCTTTATACCGGTGAAGCTAGCTTCAGACAAGATATTGCTTGCCTCTGCTCGACCTGCCATATAGTCACTTGCATCAGCATTACCACCAAGTTCACTTGATAGGATCCAATAGATTTCATTTCCGGTGGTATCCACATCATTAAAACGCTTGGCATAATGTTCCCTAACTTTCGAGTAGTATGCATCTTTGCTGTCGTAGAAATTCTTTTCGTATTCCGATAATTCTTCCCATGTTGCAGTGCCGCGAACCTCACCGCTTTTCTGTGCTTCGACTATTGCATCAATTATTCTCTCCTTCTGCTCGCCAGTAAGCTTCTCGTTCCATGACAGATAGTTGCTGCCATTGTCATCTGGAATTTCAACTTCATAAAGATATCTTGATACTTTAATTTGATTCAAGCCATTTATTCGTTCCTCTAACTCTTCGTGCATTTTGGGATATTTATCCTTTGTCATCCCAAGTCTATTTAGTTCGTCTATTCTTGATTTATAATATTCAAGTTCCTGGCGCGCCTTATTTTTGCGAAATGCCTTTATCGCATATAGTTTACCCGTATCTTTTACGTTTGTCACATAATGCCCAGCACCATATACCATACTACCCTCACCTTCCATGAAATGAGAAGAGTCAAAATGGTCAAAAGCAGCAGCCGAGCCATGGAAAACCCGCATCATCTCGATAAATGGCTTCTTGTTGAGTTCTTGACGTTCAGCAAGCCCCGTCTTATCCTTAAATTCACCGCTATACAGCGATTGCTCTATAGACTCGATGATGCTCGCAAGAGGTTTGCCATCTGCACGTCTCAACTTTATAGCGTCATAGAAGTACTCTACAAGGTGTGCCTTGCCGTCATTGATTGCGCCTTTGTTGCCCTTGGCTGTGATAACGATACTTATGCCTTCGTCCTCATTGTGATTATCAAAGGTTGACACCTTGCCATTATGGTCGGAGAGGCGAATGGTTACAATCTTACCATTCTTCGTCTCGAATGTGGCATACTGGGAATTGCTGCCATGCTTTGTTGCCCCAAGGGCTTTTGCCATGTCACCAAGGAAAGTTTTCGTCTGATTTGATAGGTTAACGTATTTTCTCTTGGTAGTTTCAATTTCTTTTAATACCTTTGCACCCGAAGCACTTGAAACGACAGTTGGTTGATGTGTCTCGTCAGAGATAACGGACGCGGTTTCGAGTGCTCTTTTTTGTTTTTTGCTATACATAGCACTCTGTCCGGTGCCAGAAGGTGCGGCCTTCTGGTTTGTCACCACCTCCACATCAGGCACCTTCGCTGCAAGCGTCAAAACAGCCTTAGTGCTAAGGTCAAACGCCTCCTTAGACACGCCACTATTCTCTACAGTCGTATATGGCTCACCACCATCATTCCACTCATGCCTTGCTTTAGCATACGCAACAATGTCGTCTCCTTCACGATACTCTGGAGGAGTAGGGAAGGCACTGTCTTCGGAAAGGCTTGCATCAAGGATTTTTACTCCATTATCATACGACTTCTCAATATTTTGTAGTACCTTTGCAAGCGGATAGTGGCCACTACGAGTGAGTGCGACGCTACCGTCACCATTTGAAGTGCTTGGCGTATCATCGTCAAGCACTTCAATTTTTTGTACCTCATAGGCATGAACACCATTACCGTCTAACGCATTGTTGTTCTCACGCATCAGAGTCATCACTCTGTAATCAGAGCCATCAATATTCACAACACCATAAAAACGGTGCATCAAAGCATTTCGTGAAACTTTATCCCGACTACGTGAGCCGCTATCATCTTTCAAATAGTCTGGATGCTCTTCTACTTCAATACTGTTATTTATAACTTCATCTATATGTTCCGCCAATGAAAGATGAACTCCCTTGTTTACACTTGACGAAATCTGTTCCGGATTCAGAACCTCTTTAATCGCTTTGCCTGAAATTATATAATCAAAACTTCTGCCATAATTATTGTAATGTAAGATGTTGTCTTCTTTTTTCACATGTACGTACTTAAATCTTGCAGCTGATATGGCCTGCGATGTCGCCTCTTGTATATTGCCAGTATAGACATGGCGTGGAATTTCGACAACTTTCACTTCTTGACCATTCAACCCGGGCATCACGCTGCCTTTCGACGCCTCGGCTTTCTGCTGACGCTGCCTAAACGTATCCAAACCATCACCCAAAGCCATTTTCGTACCTGAACCTTCGTTAATACCCGTATCGCCACTTTCATTAGCCGACATCACCGAACGCAAACCATCCTCATAAGCAGATATAGCGCGCTCGATACGCTCGTCACGGCTCCTGCCGATTGACGTACCATCCCAACCGACAAGATGCCTCAGATACTCGACGACACGAGTAATAAGACCGGGTTTCTTTGTCTCGACGGCAGCACCAACTATCCTATCTATCACATCATCTTTCCCGACGGTTGTGGCTTTATTGTTGTTGGTTGTTATATCACGAAGAAGATGAGGGCGGCGAGGGCGAAGAGGGCGATGAGGATGACGAGTAGGCGAATGTTGGAGTTCTTGCGGTCGCGTCGCATGTCGCTGGTTTCGTCGGGTGCGTCCCATCGTTTTTGTCGGAATGAGCCACGGTGTAGGGTGGTGTGGTATTCGCCGTCGTCGGTAGGTGTTTGGCTTAGTCCGAGACGTTGTTCACGTTCTTTGCGTGCCTCTTCTTCTGGGTTGTAGTAGATGGGGCGATGGTAGAACTGTCGTGGTTTCGGTGTGTGAAATGCTTTGAAAATGCCCATAGTGTGCGTGGTGTTTTATTGGAAATCTTTGCTGTTAGGCAGTTCTGCTACATCTTTTGCGTATTGTCGCATCTTGCTTTCGGCATCTTTCGGACAAATTAGTAACGTATTGCCTCGTTGTGTGATGAGGTAGCCTTCGAGACCGTCGATAACGGCGAGGTGTCCTTTTGGCAGCACGATGATGTTGTTTTTGTTGTTGTAGAGTAGCGTCTGTCCGCTGACGATGGCGTTACCATCTTGGTCTTTGTTAGCGAGTTCGTAGTATGAGCTCCATGTGCCGAGGTCGCTCCATCCGAATTCCGACATGCGCACGTAGACATTCTGTGCTTTCTCCATCACGCCGTAGTCGATAGAGATGTTTTGACAGGTGGCATACACCTCATTAAGCAGTTGTGCTTCTTCCGGAGTGTCGTAGTAAGGTGTGAATGCTTCGAACTTGTTGGCGATGTCAGGCAGATAGGTGTTGAACGCGTTGACGATGGTGTTGAGGCTCCAAAGGAAGATGCCAGCGTTCCAGTAGAACTCGCCGCTGTCGACAAACACCTTTGCCAACTCGAGGTTAGGCTTCTCGGTGAACGTCTTCACCTTGCGTGTGGCGCCGTTGCCTTTGCCGAGTTGAATGTAGCCGTAGCCAGTCTCTGGTCGTGTTGGCTTGATACCTAAGGTGAGTATGGCGTCGTTGGTGTCGACGAACTCCAGACCCTCCTTCACCACGTCGAGGAATGCCAGTTCGTTGGTGATGAGGTGGTCGGACGGAACGACGAGAATGTTGGCGTCGGAAGTCTTTTTCTTTATCTTGTAGACAGCGTAGGCGATGCATGGTGCTGTGTTGCGTCGCATCGGCTCGAGTAGAATCTGTTCGGGTTTCAGTTCTGGCAGTTGTTCAAGAATCTGTTCGCGGTAGTTCTTGTTAGATACGATATAGATGTTTTCGACAGGCATGATGTGTGCTATTCTGTCGAAAGTGGTTTGTAGCAATGAGCGTCCTGTTCCGAAGAAATCGAGGAACTGTTTTGGGCACTGTGTGGTGCTGTAGGGCCAGAAGCGGCTACCAACGCCGCCAGCCATGATGATGCAGTAGTTAGTCATATCTGTCAATAAATTATGATGTGGTTGATGGTGTTATTGTTGCTGTTGTTGTAGTGTTGCGATGCAACGTTTGAGTGCGTCGAGCCAGTGTGGTGGTTCGATGCCGTAGGTATTTCTAATTTTCTTTTTGCAGAGCACGCTGTAGGCAGGACGTTGTGCTGGCGTGGGATATTCGCTTGTTGCTATGGGGTTCACCTTGCAGTTGATGCCGCTTTCGAGCATGATGGCGCAGGCGAAGTCGTACCAGGTGGCATATCCTTCGTTGGTGAAGTGGTAGATGCCCGGTTGCCACGTGGCGCTGTTGATGATGGTCATGACAGCTTGTGCGAGGTCGGCAGCGTAGGTTGGTGTGCCGAATTGATCAGCCACAACGTTAATCTCCGTGCGCGACATTCCAAGGTTTCTCATGGTCTTGACGAAGTTTTTGCCGTAGGATGAGTAGAGCCATGCGGTGCGAATGACGACGGCATCAGGCAACGTGTTGCATAGGATGCGTTCGCCTGCCGCTTTGGTGGTGCCATAAACCGATTGCGGACACACCTTGTCGCTCTCTTCGTAGGGAGTGTGTGCTGTGCCGCTGAATACGTAATCGGTGGAGATGTGTATCATCTTGACGTGATGCCGGCAACATGCTTTGGCGAGGTTTTCTACGGCATCAACGTTGAGTCGTTGTGCCATGTCGGCATCTTTCTCGGCGTTGTCGACAGCTGTGTAGGCAGCGCAGTTCACCAACACATCGGGACGATGTTGTTGTATGAAATCGTCGACAGCGGTAGCGTTGCAGATGTCTAATGTGTCGACATCGGTAGCGATGAGTTCGATATCGGTGGCTGTCTGACACAGTGTTGAGAGTTCCGAACCGAGTTGTCCGTTAGCTCCAGTGATGAGTATCTTGGTCATTGTTTGTCTGTATTGTTGTTTTAGCGGAGCAGATTGATGGCACCGCTTTTTTTGTATTTGATGTATCTGTCGCGTTTCTCTTCTTTGTCGGCACCGAGTGCTTCGATGAAGTAGAAATAGGTGCCTTCGGCGGCTGGTTGTCCGTGTATGTTGCCGTCCCATCCTTTGGTGGGGTCGTTGCTGCTGTAGACGAGCACACCATAGCGATTCACCACTTTGATGCTGTATTGTTTGATGGAGCGGTAGGCGATGCGGAATTCGTCGTTGATGCCGTCGCCATTAGGTGTGAACACGTTAGGTACTTCGATGTAGGAGTCGCGTACGGTGATGAGTAGCGAGTCGACGACTTCGCAGGTGCCGTCGCCCATCACTTCTATTTTGGCAACGTAGGAGCCTGTCTCGTTGAATGTGTAGGTGAACGAGGCGTCGTTGTAATGCGCCATCACCTGTAGGTTATCGAAGTTGTAGATGGTCCATTTAAAGAATGTGGCGATGGGAGTGTTGGCGTTAGCTCGGCATTCCACCACAAGAGGTGCTGAACCGGAGATGTCGGTTTGTGACGAGCGGTCTACCTCGTTGAGTCCGTCGCGTTCAATCACAGTGCCAGTCGGGTAGGCCTTGATGGCTTTGGCGTAGTAGTCGATGGTGATGGAGTCGGGTTGCAGTCCCATCTGTTTGGCGTATTGGTCGCCAAAGAACACGAATGTGGTGTTGTTGAGTGGTGCAGGGAGGTAGAGTAGCGATGGGATGCCGATGAGTGTGGTGTCGGTGTTGACATATTCCCATGTGCCAAGAGAATCGTTGGTGAAGATGTAGTCTTGATAGCGAAGTGTGTATTCGCGAATCAGTGCGTGCATGGCGCCGAGCGAGTCGCCATAGAGTATGTTTGGCGCTGTCGAGGTGTTGGTTAGTTGAATGCGTTCGCATACGTCATCACCTTCTATGATGTTAAGTTCGCCGAGGTTAGGGTAGTAGAGTGCGTAGTCGATGACCCACACGAACGAGATTTTTTGTCCGTTAACGGTAAGCGAGTAGCCGGTGGCGTTGCTAATGGGCACGTTGTTGGTAGTGCTCAGCAGCTGTCCTTGGTGGTTGCGCCATTGTATGGTGCCGCTACCGTTGTAGCTTAGCGTTGTGGTGCTGGTGATGCCATTAATCATAATCACTTCGTCGACGTCGATGAGGTTGGTGTTCAGTCGGAGCGATTGGTTGGTGTTGTTAATAGCAATCTGTGCCGTAGCCACGATGGTGTGGATGGTTAGGCAGCAAAACAGCATTATTTTCAACAGTGTGTGATTGCTCATTGTGGTTGGTTTTCGCAATGCCCCAAAGTTACTACTTTTCTTTCAATTAATTGCTATCTCTGGGGGTAAGATGTTCTATGAATTTCGTTGTTGTTTTGCCCATGTCAAAACATCGCTGATACGTGTTGTTTCGGTGTTGTCGGGGAGTAGGAATTTCCCGTTGTCGATTTTGACGGTTGTGTTTATGTCGGCATCGTCGACCACAAAACCGGTGCGTTGCAGTGCGTGTTTCAACCAGATAGCTTGTTGTTGTCCGCCTTCAATGTGTATGTGTTTGTAGTTGTTGTTTGGTGTGTGTAGCATGACGCAGTGCCCGTCGTTGCTGTCGAATAAGAAATTGTCGGACTGGAATGTGGCTTGCATGGCACCGCTGAGCATGAGATCTTCAGGAATCTCTGTCTTGATGCCTTTTGAATCCATCAGCCAAATATTGTCGGCGCATTGTATGGCGAGGTCGAGTTCGTGTGTCGAGAGTATGATGCATTTGTTGGTGTCGTGTGCTAAGGCTTTCAACAATAGCATAATCTCTATTCTGCTGGGAAGATCGAGGTGCGAGGTAGGCTCGTCGAGCAGTATGATAGGTGTCTCTTGTGCCAGCGCTTTGGCTATCATGACGCGTTGCCGTTCGCCATCGCTGATAGCGGAGATGAGTGCCTCTGCCTTGTGTGTCAGTCCAACCATTTCGATGGCTTGTTGGGTTTTTGCAATGTCGTTGTCGGCCAGACTGCCGTGCCATGCTAAGAAAGGCACACGTCCCATGGCCACGAGGTCGAACACGGTGAGTCGGTCTTCCATAATCTTATCGGTAAGCACTAAGGCGAGTGTCTTGGCTTTCTCCGCATCTTTCATCTGTTGCAGTGGCTTTTGATTCACTTTCACTGAGCCGTTTAATGTGGGTTGTAGGCCGCATAAGCTACGTAGCAGTGTCGATTTGCCGACGCCGTTGGGACCACACAGCGCCGTCAGTTCACCCTCATTGGCTTGCAGTGTGAGGTTGGCTTGTATCACTTTGTTGCCGTAGCCGATGTTCAATGCTTCGGTCGCTATCATTGTGTGCATAGGTTAGTCTGCTTTAAGTTTGAACACCATCATCAGCCATCCTTCTTGTGCGGTGACTTTTGTTGCTTCCATGCCAAATGTGTTGGCCGCGGCACGCATCTTTTCTTCATCTTCTTCGAGAAATCCCGACAAAATGAGTTGGCTATGGGTGTTTGCCAATGCGTCACGCAGCGCTCCCATCATGTCGGTAAGGATGTTGCGGTTGATGTTTGCCACCACGAAATCGAACTGTTGTCCGCTCACTTGTTCAATGCTGCCGCAATGCAAATCGACTTCGACGTTGTTGAGTGCAAAGTTGTCGCGAGCGTTTCTTACTGCCCCTTCTTCAATCTCTACAGCAGCCACGTTGTTAGCACCCATCATCGATGCTAGTATGGCAATCACACCGGTGCCAGTGCCAACGTCGAGCAGCGTGTGCTGCTGCAACACCTCGTCTTGTAGGTGCTGAAGAATCATGCGTGTGGTGATGTGTGCACCGGTGCCAAAACTTTGTCGTGGATCGATGGTGATGTCGTAGGGTAGTGTCGACTTTGGCAATGTGCTGGGATGAATGTAGAGATTACCAACAGTGATGGGTTTGCGACCCTCTATCTCCCAACGCTCATTCCAATTGCGTGCCTCAATGGTCTCTATCTTGTATGCTATGTCGCCGTACTCTTTAAATTCCTGTAGCGTGTCGCACATCAAAGCCTCCTCGAACAAGTTGCTGTCGATGCATGCAACAATGCCTTGCTCTGTCTCTTCGAAAGCCTCGAAACCGATGTCTCCTAATGCGTTAGCTATTAAATCGCACAACCATTCCTCGTTGGGAAGTAGCCTGATTGTTACGGCTTTGTAATCACCATTCATTGTTGGAAAGTTATTGAATTTCTATCTACAAAGATACTGCTTTTTTTGATGATAAGGTGGGCATCGTTGTCGTTATTTTCCCGTTGCTGTTTTGCTGTTGTTGTCGGAGTATTTGCTCTCGATGTCTGACGCTTTTTTTAGCCACATTATCACGAAAATAAAAACGTTACAATCCTTTGGTGTAATCAGGAAATAGTCGTACTTTTGCAATGATTTATAAGGGGTGCTTGTGTAGAGCGTTCTACACCAGGCTGAGATTAAACCCATGAACCTGCTCTGGATAATGCCAGCGAAGGGAATATGTCGTTCCGTACACTATTGTTCGATAGTGTTAGTTTTCAAAAGCCGTAGCCCCATTTATTTTCTACATTTCTTTTTAGGTTATGGCAATCAATATCTTTGTTAATCAAAAACCTTTGGTAACAGCAGCGCAAACCGTTGCTGATTTAGCTGTTGAGTTAGATCTTCCTCAGCAGGGCGTTGCTGTGGCGATGAACCAAAAACTGGTGCTTCGCGATTCGTGGGCAACGACCTTGTTGGTAGAAGGATGTTCCATCGTGATAATACTTGCAGCATGCGGAGGTTAAACGATTGGCAGGTGCAGTTCATCACACATGCCACAGAGAAATACAGCTATGTCGATGGCGCTCGACTTGCATTGGAGGGCGGCTGTCGTTGGATTCAATTGCGTGCAAAAGCACCAGACTTTTTGTTGTCGGAACAAGCCTATCGCGACACCTTAACAGAATTGTTGTTGCTGTGCAACACCTACAACGCCACATTGATACTCGACGACAATGTCGACTTGGTGAAGACTACCGCTGTGGCTGGTGTGCATCTCGGACAAAATGACATGCCTGTAGCACATGCACGACAACTGTTGGGCAACGAAAAAATCGTTGGTGGAACAGCCAACACGTTCTCACAAATCGTGAAACATGTGGCTGATGGCGTCGACTATGTTGGTTGCGGACCTTTCCGATTCACATCCACCAAACAAAATCTTGCTACAACACTCGGTTTAGAGGGCTATCGCAACATCTTGACGCAAATGACAGCACAACAACTCCATGTTCCCATGGTTGCTATCGGTGGCATTACCATCGACGATATACCACAGTTACGCATGGTTGGTGTGCAAGGCATTGCTGTCAGTGGTTGCGTGTTAAACGCCGACAATCCTGTTGCTTATATGAAAGAACTAATTAATACAATGAAATAAAGACTTAGACTATGAATAAAAAATTGATTATTGGTAATCGGGAGTTTCAATCCCGACTGTTTTTAGGTACTGGTAAATTCAGTGCCAACGACGTGATGAGTGCCGCCATTGCAGCCTCAGAAACAGAAATGGTGACAATGGCCATGAAACGTATCGAATTGGCCAACTCCGACGACGATATGATGAAACACATTGTTCGTCCGGGGTTGCAAATCCTACCAAACACTTCTGGTGTGCGCAATGCTGAGGAAGCAATCTTTGCCGCACAAATGGCACGTGAGGCTTTCGGCACCAATTTTTTAAAATTGGAAATTCATCCTGACCCACGTTACCTGTTGCCCGACTCTGTCGAGACGCTGAAGGCAACCGAAGAATTGGTGAAACTGGGCTTTGTGGTTTTGCCTTACTGCCAAGCTGACCCCACATTGTGCAAACATTTAGAAGAGGCTGGTGCGGCTGCTGTTATGCCTCTGGGTGCTCCTATTGGTACTAACAAAGGATTGAAGACCAAAGAATTTCTACAAATCATTATCGAACAAGCCAACGTGCCCGTCGTTGTCGATGCTGGCATTGGCGCTCCATCGCATGCTGCCGAAGCCATGGAAATGGGTGCCGACGCTTGCTTAATCAATACCGCCATCGCTGTTGCAGGCAATCCTGTCGACATGGCCATCGCTTTCCGCGACGCTGTCAAAGCTGGTCGCTTGGCTTATGAAGCAGGATTAGCAACCACACAAAACATCGCCGTAGCTTCGTCGCCACTCACCGATTGGCTGGGGTAACAATCGCTATAAAATACTAACTACTAAAAAGTTTCTATGATGAACAACGATCAACATAATTTCGCTAAGCGAGAAAAACACTATATCCAAGGACAGCTCTACCCAGAAATTCGTGTCGGCATGCAGAAAGTCAACCTCTCACCATCGATAGGTGAAGACGGTTCTCGAGTGGAAAATGCACCAGTATTAATTTACGACACATCGGGACCATTCTCCGATCCTGCCGTTAACGTCGATTTGAAGCAAGGACTACCACGTATGCGCGAGCCTTGGATTCTGAAACGTGGCGGCATCGAACAACTGCCTGGCATCACCAGCGAATATGGTAAGATGCGCTTAGCCGACAAGAGTCTCGACCATCTCCGATTCGCTCACATCGCATTGCCTTACCGAGCAAAAAAAGGCGAGGCTATCACACAAATGGCATATGCCAAAGCTGGCATCGTGACACCTGAAATGGAGTACGTGGCTATCCGTGAAAATATGAACTGCGAGAGCCTCGGCATCAAATCGTACATCACACCAGAGTTTGTGCGCGACGAGATTGCTGCTGGACGCGCTGTACTTCCTGCCAATATCAATCACCCAGAAAGCGAACCAATGATTATCGGTCGCGCCTTCCTCGTGAAAATCAACACCAATATCGGTAATTCTGCCACCACCTCGTCTATCGAAGAGGAAGTAGAAAAAGCTGTCTGGAGCTGTAAATGGGGTGGTGATACGCTTATGGATCTATCTACAGGTCTGAATATTCACGAAACACGCGAATGGATTGTGCGCAACTGTCCTGTACCTGTTGGCACCGTGCCTATCTATCAAGCATTAGAAAAAGTAGATGGCAAAGTGGAAGACCTCACATGGGAAATCTATCGCGACACACTGATAGAACAATGCGAACAAGGTGTCGACTACTTCACCATCCATGCTGGCATACGTCGTAAAAACGTACATCTTGCCGATAAACGCCTCTGCGGCATCGTGTCGCGTGGTGGCTCTATCATGAGCAAATGGTGTTTAATTCATGACCAAGAAAGCTTCCTTTACGAACATTTCGACGACATCTGCGACATACTTGCTCAGTACGACGTAGCCATCTCTCTTGGCGACGGCTTGCGTCCTGGTTGCACCGCCGATGCCAACGATGAAGCACAATTCGCCGAACTCGACACCATGGGAGAATTGGTGGTTCGTGCGTGGGAGAAAAATGTGCAAGCATTCATCGAGGGTCCTGGACACGTGCCTTTGCATAAAATTCAAGAAAACATGGAACGCCAAATCACACATTGTCACAACGCTCCATTCTACACACTCGGACCTATCGTGACCGACATCGCACCTGGCTACGACCACATCACATCGGCCATTGGCGCAGCACAAATCGGATGGCTTGGCACTGCCATGCTCTGTTATGTGACACCAAAAGAACACCTCGGACTGCCTAACAAAGACGACGTACGCACTGGCGTAGTAACCTACAAGATTGCTGCTCATGCTGCCGACATTGCCAAAGGACACCCTGGCGCTACCATTCGCGACAACGCACTATCGAAAGCACGTTATGAATTCCGTTGGCGCGACCAATTCCATCTGAGTCTTGACCCCGACCTTGCACTCGAATATTTCAAAGCTGGAGGACACCAAGACGGAGAATACTGTACGATGTGCGGACCGAATTTCTGCGCTATGAAACTCAGTCGCGACGCAAGAAAAATAAAAGATTAAACAATGTTCAGCGATTATTTATTAGAGAATTATAACTGGGACGAAATCACCCAACGCATTAACAGCAAAACCGAACAAGACGTGCGCAGAGCATTAACAAAAGCACACTGCGACGAAGACGATTTCATGGCCATGATTTCTCCCGCTGCCGCGCCTTATCTCGAGCAGATGGCAGCGTTGTCGAAACAGTACACCGAAGCACGATTCGGAAAAACGATGTCGATGTTCATACCGCTATATATTACCAACTCATGCACCAACTCGTGCATCTACTGCGGATTCCACATCGCCAACCCCATGCCTCGCACCATTCTCACCATGCAAGAAGTCGAGAACGAGTACAAAGCTATTAAGAAACTCGGACCTTTTGAGAACCTTCTTATTGTGACTGGTGAGAATCCTGCAAAAGCTGGCGTCGACTACCTTGCCAGTGCACTCGACATCGCAAAAAAATATTTCTCAAATCTTAAAATCGAGGTGATGCCTTTAAAAGCGGAGGAGTACGAATTTCTCACACATCATGGCATGAATGGTGTGATTTGTTTCCAAGAGACCTACCACCGCGAAAACTACAAAATCTATCATCCACGTGGCATGAAAAGCAATTTCGAATGGCGTGTCAATGGTTTCGATCGTATGGGACAAGCCGGCGTTCATTCCATCGGTATGGGGGTGTTGATAGGGTTGGAAAAAGAGTGGCGAACCGACATCACCATGATGGCGATACACCTACGATATCTTCAAAAAAACTATTGGCGAACAAAGTATTCCGTGAATTTCCCACGCATGCGACCCAGCGAAAATGGCGGATTCCAACCTAATGTGGTTATTTCCGACCGCGAACTGGCACAAGTTACTTTTGCCATGCGTATCTTTGACCACGATGTCGACATCAGCTATTCCACACGAGAACCTGCCGACCTACGCGACCACATGGCAACACTCGGCGTGACTACCATGAGCGCTGCCAGCCGAACAGAACCGGGTGGCTACTATTCCTATCCACAAACATTAGAGCAATTCCACGTAAGCGACGAACGCACCGTCGAACAAGTGGCTGAGGCGTTGCGACGTGTGGGACGTGAACCGGTGTGGAAAGACTGGGATGCTTCGTTCGACTTGGCAAAACTGAAACATTAACATCGTCGTTATGACAGAACGCTATAATCGGCAAATGATAATGCCAGAAATTGGCGAAGTAGGACAACAACGGTTGTTGAAGAGCCATGTTGTTGTTGTCGGGGCTGGTGGACTCGGTTCACCAGTCCTTACCTACTTAGTTAATGCTGGCATTGGAAAGATAACGGTGTTTGAGATGGACACCGTGAGTGTTTCGAATTTGCAACGACAGTTTCTCTACACCACCCATCAAGTGGGAGAGAACAAAGCAACATGTGCCGCCGAATTTTTGAAAGCCAGAAATCCTGAGGTTGATATTGTGGTGCATAACCAACGATTCGAAAACTCGGAAGAAATAAGAAGCCTCGTAGCTCAAGCCGACGTCGTGGTAGATTGTTCCGACAATTACCAAACACGCTATCTCATCAACGACCTCTGTACTGACTATGGCAAACCTATGGTTTATGGTGCCATCAATGCCTTGTCGGGACAAGTGGCTGTGCTGTGTCACCCAAACGGACATGCCACCTACAGAACCTTGTTTCCCGAACCACCAAGTGGAGGTGCCAACAAGGCCGTGATTGGTCCAACACCTGGCGTGATAGGTGCCATGCAAGCTTTGCAAACGATAATGTTGCTGGTGAACAACGACTCGGTCCTGGTGGACAAGTTATGTGATGTTGACCTTAAAACGATGAATACCAGTGTTTTTGAACTATGATTGACAGCAGGTTTCAACTCATCTACATCACCACACCACACTTTTGGAAAGGGGAGGCGGATGCTATCAATAGGCTGATGGACGAACAAGATTTTGTGCTCCATCTTCGAAAACCCAATGCCACGGAAAACGAGGTAACGACGTTGCTTAATCAGATTTTACCCATGTTCTATGCGCGCATCGTGCTTCATGAGCATTTTCATCTGTGCGCTGATTTTCAGCTACGTGGTGCACATCTTAACAGTCGGTGCAACGTTCTTCCTGATGGGTTCTCGGGCACTGTGAGCCGGTCGTGTCATAGTCTTGAAGAACTCGAAATCTACAATAAACAAAATTTTAACTACCTCACACTCAGTCCAATTTTCGACAGCATCTCAAAAAAAGGTTACGCCTCGAATTTCACTGTGGAGGAACTCAAAAAGGCTGCCAACGATGGCATTATCAATCACAAGACCATTGCTTTAGGTGGTGTGACAACCAACCGCTTACCAATCCTCAAAGATATTGGGTTTGGTGGTGCGGCACTGTTAGGCGACGTATGGAAAAAATGGAACACCCTATAATTCTTTCAATAGCCGGAAGCGACCCCTCGGGTGGTGCCGGCATTCAAGCAGACCTCAAAACAATAGCTGCCCTTGGTGGCTATGCGCTCACTGCCGTCACGGCTTTAACGGTGCAAAACACCATGGGTGTGAGTCGTAGCGTGGCAGTGGCTGACGCGTTGTTGAAGGAACAATTGGAAGCACTGTTTGCTGATTTTCAAATCGATGCTGTGAAAATTGGCATGCTTTCTACGGCGGAGAATGTGGCGGTTGTGGTTGATGTGCTCAAACGTCACAATGTGCTGTCGGTGGTCTGCGATCCTCTGATGTTCTCCACCTCAGGCTATGAGTTGCTTGATGCACGAGGTGTTGATTTGGCGCAAAAAGAATTGTTCCCGTTATGCACGCTTATAACGCCTAATCTTATTGAAGCACAGGTGTTTGGTGGCAATGGAATGGTTATGGCAAAACGTTATGGCACTGCTGTGTTGGTGAAAGGTGGTCATGCCGACGGTGAGACAATGAAGGATGTGTTGTTTTGTACCGATGGCGCTCGTTATGAGTATGTTGCCGAGAAAGTGACAACCAAAAACCTACATGGCACTGGTTGCACGCTGTCGTCGGCTATTGCCACATATTTAGCACATGGCTATCCATTACCTCAGGCTGTTGATTTGGCAAAACGCTATATAACCGACTGTATCGTCGAAGGGGCTCAACTCTCTATTGGGCATGGCAACGGACCATTGTGGCATTTCCCAAACAAACAATCATAATTTTTCGTTTGTTATACTATAAATAATGTATAGCATCGGCATGCTTCTCAATGCTGTGCGATGTAAATGTGTGTTTTCAATAGCTATCGATTAGACTTTAATGTACTTGAATATAAGTGATTAAACAAAATTTCGAGTTTGCTAAAACGTAAAAAAATAGGGTCAGACAGATTTTGTTGTGGGCATAAATCATTTCGTTCACGCTCACAAGAATTTATTTTCAGCATGAAATTTTTCGTGCATCGCCACAAGAAATTATTTTCAGCGTGCACGAAACTGAAACTCCCCACAAGAAATTATTTTCAGCGCTCATAGTTTCGTAACTCCCAAAATAAAATTATTTTCAGCGTGCA
>JAUNIJ010000128.1 GCA_030523485.1 Bacteroidales bacterium | reverse complement strand
GAATGCCGCAGAATAAGATTTTAAAATTGAATTTCATAGCAAATGTGGTGTTTGTAGTTAGTAAATGATTAATTGTTTGCTGTCAACAACGATGCCATTTGAATATAGCGAGACAACATAAACCCCTGTAGATAGTAGACCGTTTTCTACGTTGATTACTCCACCTGCTTCGGGAGTTGGGAATGTGAATGTTGTTGTGCTTGAAATGTTGGAGATTCGAATGAAAGCGTTGCTTGATGGTGTGTTGAGTGAGTACTCAATACTTACGTCTTTTTGTTGAGACGGGTTCGGGGTGATGGACACAATAGAGCCATCAATGACGATGACGCCGACAGTGTCTTGTGCATAATAACCATTATCGTCTCTCATGATTTCAATAGAAAAAATATGAGACTGAGAAGGAGTGATTGTTATTTGTGAGCCTTGACCCACAATGTTTTGTTGCTCATCATACCAGGTGTATGAGGCGTTTTCTTCGATAATATTACTTGTTAATGTTACCGTTTCGGAATTTCTTACAACCTTATACTTTGATGCTGTAGCATTGGCTGTAAAGTAAACTTCTGTATTCCTGATAGCAGTAATTCTTGCTGCATCGGCAATGACGTTTCCCTCTAGGAGTTCAATATCATATTCGAAATCTTCTATCTCAGGAATATTATCGGAAGTAAAATGAACCTCCGTTCCAATGAAATAGTCGCTGTTTGCCGCAGTGCCACAAAACGTCAGTGTAGTAACGGTGTCTTCGATTAAGATTCTATTAGAGTCAATAAATTTTAGGTTTGCGCGTGATTCTAATAAAGGAATTAGGTTGTCGCTTAGCAGTAAATAGCTCTTTCCGTAGTCTATTAAGTAGGCTGTTTCGTTTCTTGCAATTTGTTGTACTCGTATTTGAAAGGGAGTGTTTGTTGGCGGTGCAACAGCAAGAATTTGTCCGTATTCATCATCGTGAATCAGACGATTACCGTTTGTAACGGAAATACTATTGTAGTTCTTTGCAAGGGTAGCACTTGGAGCAACAGGTAATGTTGCGTTAGCAATCATGTTGTGTTGACCTAAGCCCTCGTCGGCTAATGCCATGATAGAAAATCCCCATTTGTAATGTAAGAGGTCGTTATTAATGTTAGAAGCGTCATTTTGTGTTTTAAAACAGCTAAATGCATTCCCTAATAGTGAGGAAAATTTGTTACGATAGTCAATAGGTAACTTAAAAGGAATATAGCCCGCAGCTGCCCTTTCTTCGTTTAGTTCAAGTTGTGAAATTGAGTATCCGATGGAATCGTTAATCCAACCGTAGCTACTCGTGTGCCATGAAGGTAGTAATGGGTTGTTTTTCGCCGTAAGTATCGGCTTACCGTAGGTTAAATATAGGCGTTCTCTCATGCTATTTCTTGATGGTGTACACGAGATGTTTTTGATGTTTACAGCAACAAGACAGGTGTCTTTTGTGTATCTTTCAATGTCGGTAATTTCTGCGTGCGTATCTTTGTCAATTAGTTTGATGTCTGGGCTGTTCCAATGGATGGTTTGATTGTTTGGTTCAGTTCCTAACGTGTCTTTGGGGGAGTCCTTAATTAAAAAGTCAACTTCTAAACCGTGTTTGGCGGCTCGAACTGCTTCACAAGCATCTACCATTCCATAACCCACCTCATAGTCCCATATGCCGTAAGGACGTGGGAGAGAAGGGTAATAGCTATTGTCTGCATAATCGTATAAATCTGGCCTGATTTTTCTTGCTGTTCGACAAAGAATTTCGATGCATTCTTGTCGAGTTAGTTCTGGGTTTTCAGATAACATCAAGGTTGCAACTCCTGCAACAATAGGAACTGCTGCAGATGTCCCGCCAAAAGTCTTAGTGTAATCTCTATTAGAATAATCTAAGGGATCATTTCCATCGTTGTATCCGTCATATTCCCCGCTTCCTCTTAGGTCTGTCGTTGCAATCATTTCGCCAGGAGCCATGATATCGTTTTGTCCATAGTTACTACCCCAAGTGGAATCTTGGTCGCAACTTACTGGAGTGTAGTTTCCTGCACTTTTCCTTTCGCCACATCTATTTGTTGCGCCAACGACAATTACGCCTTTTTGGCTTGCTGGGAAAAATAAAGGGTTGTTTCTGTCGTCATTTCCAGATGCTGTTACAAATATACAACCTTTACCATTTCTTCCGTATGTTTCTGCTAGTTGTAGTTCGTTTTCTGCATAAGAAATGAGTGAATCTCGTCCAGAGTTAGTAAAGGAACAACTCAATATACTTGCGCCTAGATTATACCAAGCGTATCGTATTGCATGTGCAAGTTCTTTAAAATTCACAAAATCAGGAACGTTAAAATGATGCACAGTGAGCCCAATTCTTACGTTTAAAATTTTTGCTTTTGGCGCAACACCAACAATTCCTATTTCGTTGTCTATAGCAGCAATAATTCCAGCACAAGCGGTTCCGTGTGGGCTGTGTCCGTGAGTTGCAGATAACTCCGTTGGTGTGTATTCGTTAGTATATAACGTGCTATCTAATGCCGTTGCAATGTATGAACCAACAATGTTGCTTTGTAGGTCTGGGTGTTCGGTGTCGATGCCATTGTCTAAAACAGCTACAATTATACCTTCCCCTTGATTATATTGCCACGCACAATCGGCGTTAATGTCAATTCCAGCAACACCTCCGTTTTGACCATTGTTTTTTAAATACCATTGGTCTGGTTGAAAAGGGTTGTTTGTGGGGGTATTTACTCCGTTAAATCTTATTTCTGACCAACCATTGACGCAAACAAAATTACATAGCTTTGTTTCTCGGATTTGCGTAGCTATGTTTTCTGTTTCCGTCATTCTTCCGTTTTGTTTAAGAAGAAAGATGTTTGAAAATAGTGTGTCTATAAGTTGTATGGAAGTAATGTAATTACGAATTCCACTAAGTTCGATGACATCGTCAATGGATGCCGCTTTGTTTAGGGAAATAATGATTTCTTCTGATGGAATAGTTAGGTAACCGTCATTCTCAATTTTAGGAAAAACGGCATCTAAGATTTCTGTTTGTGATTCAATTGCATTTTTTTCATCTAGTGTTAGAGTATGGTCAAAAAGAATAAGTGTGTGATTAGAATCAAGAGGTGCTCTGTACACTTCACCTTTGATTGTAGGGAACGTGTTTACCTCTGTTCTAACCACAACGATGTCTTGACGATATCCTACAGCATTGTTTTGTTGACAATAGGCACACTGAACAAATGCTATCACAAAAGACAATTGTGTAAGTAACGTCTTTGGTAAAGATAGTTTCGCTTTCATCGTGGTAGTTCTTGAAAAATTAGTTGGAGCAAAAGTACAAACAAAATCTAAACGAACAAAATTTTATGATTGTTTTTTGTGGATTAATCAGTTCTCTTGTGAAATAGATTGTTTATGTGTATATAATTTTTTGTTGTTATTATACCTTTGCTATGAAAGAAAGGTGTTCGTTATTTTATGCACGCTTTGAAGCATAATACTCAAGGCACGAATGTTTTCATCCGTGCCCTGAGTGTCTTTATACAATAAAGTTAGTAATTTGATATTAGTATTTCAATAAAATTCGAGTTTGCGAAATATGCTGATACCCTCTTGACATGCGTCCTCCGTATGATCCGTTCGGTACATACTCCACATTTTGGAATGTGTTTGCATTCGGATCTTCTTTCATTATCTCTACCGAAGTCACGAGGTTTTCATTATCATATTTGTCGTGGTCATAATCGTCGATATAGTCTGCATCATCAAACGTAAAGAAAGCAACATGTGTTGTTTGATTTGGTATGTAAAGTCCCTCGGTTGCTACATACAACTTGCCTCCAGACACTTCGACATCAGTACAATAGAGGTTATTAAAGTTCTCTGGCAACGTCTGTAAATGCATCTTTACCTTCCCATTTTTCCAAAGCACGGGTTTATCATCAATCTCACCACCAATATAGATATCACCATCTATTTTTTTTACAAATAAGGCAGTTCCACTTCGTAGTGTTGTGTCTAATTTTAAGTAGGAGATGGAATCACGATAATACGTAAATGGTGCTCCTTGGCGCTTTCCCACCATATATGGCTCGCCATTATGATCGGTGACATCCATTATTGCGCCATTGTCATTTGTTATTGGTCCTAAAAATATTGTAGAACCGTATTCACTAGCCATTTGATAAGCTGGACGTCCGCCGCATTCTCCTACAACATACCAATCGTCACCAACCTTTGCAATATCATAGGCTCCCCAATAACCATACGAACTTATATAATAGGGTTCGCCACCATCTTCTATGATATAATAATCAATATATTGTCTATCACCCCACGGGAATGTATGATATTCTATGTCACCTCCAAGAATTGTGTACAGTTTTTTGCCATCGTGGTAGAACCTCATGCCTCTAAATACATGTATTTTTTTTACACGTGAATCTTTAGGGGTGATGTCTTTTATTACGCCATCTATCTCTAAAAATGGATAGCTCCCTATAGAGTCATGAGATGATTCATCCGTTTGTAAGCCTGTTTCAGGGTCAAATACGTGCTTTCTATTGTCTACTAAAATTTGCCCCGTAAGATAAGTGTGTCCATTTTCCAAGTAAAGGTCGGACACAATTTTACGTTTCGTTGTTTCATAAACAACTCTTCCTTGCTCATCCAATGTTTCATCATAATAAAAGCAGA
>JAUNIJ010000127.1 GCA_030523485.1 Bacteroidales bacterium | reverse complement strand
TTAGAAGCTAATACGATGCCTATAGCACTTTGATTTGTCCAAGTTAATTTTACATCTTGACCATGAATAACATTATAGAATGCGTCATAGATGTCGCTTGTACAACGAGGTAGAACGACTTCGGTTTCTGGATCGCCAAATCTTGCGTTAAACTCAATCACTTTAATTCCTGTCGGTGTTTTTATCAATCCCCCATAAAGTATTCCTTTAAATGGGCAACCTTCGTTTACTAGAGCACGAGCCACAGGTTTCATGATTTTTTCTAAAGCAAATGATTCATCTTCCGATGTGATGAAAGGTACAGGTGAGTATGCGCCCATACCTCCGGTGTTCGGGCCTTTATCTCCTTCATACGCTCTTTTATGATCTTGTGCTGTTGGCATTGGATACACTTTTTCTCCAGAAACCATGCACATAAAAGAGAATTCCGGACCAACAAGTTTTTCCTCAAAGATTACTCTACCATCACCAAATTTCTTATCTTTCAACATCATTGATAATGCGGCGTTTGCCTCGTCGAGTGTTTCTGCTACTACTACTCCTTTTCCTGCTGCTAAACCGTCGTATTTTAACACGATAGGTGCACCATGATTTTGGAGATATAATTTCGCTTCGTTGTAGTCGTCAAAAACTTTATATTCTGCCGTTGGTACATTGTACTTTTGCATTAAATCTTTAGCAAACTGTTTACTACATTCTATTTCTGCAGCAGATTTTGATGGTCCGAAAATATCTAAACCATTACGTTCGAACAAGTCGACAACACCTAAAGCAAGCGATGCCTCAGGACCGACAATTGTCATATCAACATGTTTTTCCTTTGCAAAAGCCAATAGTTTTTCTATTTCTTTATCTCCGATTGCAACACATTCTGCTTCTTTAGCTATGCCTGCATTACCAGGAGCGCAGTAGATTTTGCCCACTTTTGATGATTTTGCCAAGGCAGATACGATGGCATGTTCTCTACCACCGCCACCAACAACAAGCACTGTATTTTTCTTTGATTCCATGTTTGTTCTCGTATTTATTTCCATCGCAAAGATAATTGTTTTTTTCTAATATTGGAATAAAAAAAGGAACTACCGAATAACGAGTAGTTCCTTTTTTAAGAGGGGCCTGTATCAACGATTAATATGAAGTACGTTGAACAGATGCGTAGTTGATTTTCAATGCGTAAGCTCTACGTAAAGCTTGTTTGATGTCGGTGATGATACCCATTTGAGTTTCTTTATCAGCTTTAATTGACACTGTCATATATGGCTGATCTTCCTCACTCATCGATTCTCTTTCTCTTACAACGAATTCTTCTAATTGACTAACATCAGCAAATGCATCATCTAGTTGAATGCGTGTTTCTTTACCAAATACTTTAGTATATTGGTCGCGAGGAACACCTACATAAACATATCTTACGCGTGACTTCTTTTCAAGCGATTGAAGTTCGGTAGCTTCTGGAGCTGTAATTTTCACCATCATTTCAACCTCTTTCATTGAAGTTGTTGCCATAAAGAAGAAAAGCAACATAAAGATAATATCTGGAAGTGACGAGGTGCTAATAGCAGGAACTTCCTTCGAACCTTTTTTTCTAATTGTTGCCATTATTTTTTTCCTCCATAGTTTTTAGGTTCTGCTTCAGAGATTTTCTGAGGATATACTTGTTGTACGCCTTTTTGTTGGTCTTCTGAAAGTTCTTCATAAGACATATTGAATTTTGCACGAGAGTAATCTTCACGAATCTCATTGTAAGCAGCAGCCAATTCGTTTTGCACTTCAATATATTTCTGGTAATGAGTGCCACGGTCATTTTGCAATGAAATGATGTGGTTCTTTGTTGTCATTACTGTTTCTTCGCCATTACCGAAATCGACTTTTGTTGCAATAACCTCTGGCAGAGCCTCAGAATTTGACTCATTCAAAATAAATTCCTTAGCCTTCTCCTTAAGATTCCTAATATCCATAGGTTCTCCTTGAACCAAAAGTTCGTCGTTGCTGTTAACCAACACAACAAAAATATTTCGTTGTTTGATTTCCACTTCTGGCTTTTCTGCGTCAGGTGGAAGTGGTGGTGGTAACTGTCGAGACAAACCTTTATCTACAGACATTGTGGTTGTTACCAAAAAGAATATCAAGAGGAGGAAAGAAATGTCGGCCATTGAACTGGCATTGATTTCTTGTACTTTCCTTTTTCCCATAACAAATATTCTTTTAAGGGATTACTTCTTAATAGCTTTATAGATTGAAGAGCCTGCGATGGCCAAAACGGCACCAATTGCTAATACATAGCAAACGTAAAGACACATTTCGCTATAACGTGCCCAGTTTCCTACGTTGTCTGTGCCTTCATAACCAATGATGTTGATTTTTTCAGGACTAGCAATTGCCCAACTGATTACGAAAATCAGTGCAAATACAACCAATATAGCTAAGATTGCAATAGCTCTTTTGCTGTTCTTTTTAAAGAGCTTTGCGTATGAGAATAATGATACTACCAAAGTGATAGCAACAGCTAAAATAGCCAAGAAGTAAGTCCAATAAAGCAACATATTTGTATATGTTGGTTCAGAGAACTCATCACCATGGAGTACCACTGTTTCAGATCCACCAAGGGCGAACATCAATGCGAAAATCACAGAGATGCCAAACAACACCCATAAGCAAATCTTTGGAAGTTTGTTTACCATGTTGAAATAGCTTATTTAGAATGTTTAACGATAATGTCTACCAAAGAGATTGAAGCGTCTTCCATGTCGTTTACAAGACCTTCAATACGAGAAAGAATGTAGTTGTAGAAAATTTGAAGGATGATAGCAACGATCAAACCGGTTACGGTGGTCAACAAAGCCACTTTAATACCACCAGCAACGATGGTTGCTGAAATATCACCAGCTTGTTGAATCATATCGAATGCTTGAATCATACCAATTACAGTACCCATGAAGCCCAACATAGGAGCCAATGCGATAAACAGTGAAATCCAAGAAAGGTTCTTTTCCAAAAGACCCATTTGTACTGAGCCATAAGAAGCTACAGATTTCTCAACAACATCGATGCCTTGATCGTAGCGTGAAAGGCCTTGATAGAAGATTGAAGCAACTGGACCACGAGTTTCTTTGCAAACTTTCATTGCTTCTTCTGCACCACCTTTAGCAAATGCATCATCTACTTTTTTCAAGAGGGCGTTAGTATCAACAGATGAAAGGCTGAGATACATGATACGTTCGATGCAAAGTGCCAAGCCAAAAATCAAGCAGAATGCAACAAGTGACATGAAGCCTGCACCACCTTCGATGAATTTGGTTTTCAATGCTTTGTGGAAACCAGTTTTTTCTTCTACAGGTGTTTCTGCACTTTCTTCTTCAACTGAAAGAACGTCGTTAGCAACAGCGTCGCTTTCAACGGCATCGTTTTCAACTTCAGCAACTTCTTCTTGAACAGGAGCTTCTGCTGCTGGCTCTTGAGCCATAAGGTTGGTTGTCAACCCGAATGTAAACATTGCTACAATTGACAACGTAGCAAATACTCTTTTCATTTTCATTGTTTTTGTTTGATAAGTAATTATTTAAATTTATTATTATTACAACCTGATGTGTCACTCGTGCACTATTTATTGTGTGCAACTTACGAAGAAGTATCACTTCAAGCCCTAAACTAGTCAAGGCATAATATGCAAAAATGACGTTGCAAAGATACGTTTTTTCTTTTGTTTTATACGCTACTATCTTGTTTTTTTTTGCTTACAATTTCATTCTTGGTGGTCATCATACAATGTTTTTTTATGCGCTGAAAATTAAGTTTTTGAAAGAGAAGAGAGTAAGTCTGAAGCGATTCTCAAAAAATAATACTACCTTTGTAAAAAAAAGAAGACATGAATTTTATTGGAATTATTCCTGCTCGCTATGCTTCTAGCCGTTTCCCAGGAAAGCCATTAGCACTTATTTGTGGTAAACCTATGATTCAGTGGGTGTACGAGCAAAGTAGAAAAGAATTAGAAAGAGTTGTTGTCGCTACTGACGACGAGAGGATTTTTGATTGTGTGACTCGTTTCGGTGGTGAAGCGGTAATGACATCGTCCAATCATACGACTGGAACAGAGCGCATTGCTGAGGCTGTTAAGCTTTTACCTGGTTGTTATGATGTTGTAATAAACATTCAGGGTGACGAGCCGTTTATACAACCAGAGCAAATAAACGCTCTGAAACAGTGTTTTACACATCAAGATGTCGACATTGCCACTTTAATTAGGCCTTTCCCACCAACAACTAATTATGAGCAACTGAGCCAGCCAAATACGCCAAAAGTAACAGTAAATCAGCAAGGTAGAGCTTTGCTTTTCAGTCGAAGCGTGATACCTTTTTTACGCGACAAAGCAAAAGACTCTTGGGCGCAATACAATATATATTATGCACACATCGGTATTTATGCCTACCGCACTAATGTTTTGCAAGAAATTACGAAATTAGGACGTACGCCATTAGAAATAGCAGAATCGTTAGAGCAATTACGTTGGTTAGAAAATGGTTACACGATTCAAACAGCAATCACTTATTCCGTTTCTCATGGCATTGATACTCCCGATGATTTGGCTGATGCCAACAGTCATTTTGATGAGTGGTTTCATCAAAAAATGATGTAACGGCATAATCTTATCAGTTGGAAACTTTTCATTTTTTTCGATACAATTTTCGTTTGGGGTT
>JAUNIJ010000126.1 GCA_030523485.1 Bacteroidales bacterium | reverse complement strand
CTTGTACTTCAATGTAGTATTTGATTTTTAGCTCTGTTCCCGATGGTCGCACGGATATTTTCAATCCTGTTTCAGTGAAGTATTGTAGCACGTTGGAGGTGGTAGGGAAGTCTAATTTTTCGGTTTTACCTGTTTGTATGTTGGTGGCGATTAGTGTTTGGTAGTCTTTTACTGTAACTACTTTTTCGCCAGCTATTTCTGTTGGTGTGTGTTCTCTGTAATTCTTCATCATGTTGACAATTTCTTCGGCGCCGCTTTTCCCTTTTCTTACGATTGATATGCCTTTTTCGAAACTGAAGCCGTATTCAATGTAGATGTCTTGAAGGAGTTGGAAGATTGTTTTTCCTTGTTCTTTTGCCCAAGCGGTCATTTCTGCCATGAGTGCGCAGCAAACAACGCTGTCTTTGTCTCTGACAAAGTCGGCTGGCATGTAGCCATAGCTTTCTTCGCCACCGCCAATGTAGTGCATGTTTTGTTCGTTTTCGCGTACAACGGCGGCAATCCATTTGAAGCCTGTGTAGCAGTCGAACATTGGTACGTTGTTGCGTTGGCAGATTGTCTTGGCGAGTTCTGTTGTAACGATGGTTTTCACCATGTAGTCTTTTGGGGTGAGGGTGTTTTGCTGGTGTTTCCTTGTTATGATATAATAGGTGAACATAAGCATTGTTTGGTTGCCGTTGATTAATACCCATTCTCCTTGGTTGTTTTTGACGGCGATGCCCATACGGTCGGCATCTGGGTCGGAAGCCATGACGATGTCAGCGTTGATTTGTTTGGCTTTTTCTATTGCCATGGTGAGTGCTGCTGGTTCTTCTGGGTTTGGAGATGCAACGGTTGGGAAGTTGCCATTGATAATGGCTTGTTCTTCGACGATGTTTACGTTAGTGAATCCCATTTCTTTAAGGCATCTTGGTACTAATGTGATGCCTGTGCCGTGAATAGGGGTGTATACAATTTTTAAATCATGGTGTTTACTAACGCATTCTGGTGTTAACATAACGCTGTGAACAGCTTTGAGGTATGCTGCGTCAATTTCTTCACCGATAATGTGTATCAATGCGGGGTTTGCTTTGAAGTTGATGGCATCGGGTGAGGTGATTTTGTTTACTTTATCGATGATGTTGTTGTCGTGAGGTGCTATTATTTGTGCTCCATCATCCCAATATGCTTTGTAGCCGTTGTATTCTTTAGGGTTGTGGCTTGCTGTGATGTTGACGCCGCTTTGACAGTGTAGATGTCTAATGGCAAACGATAGTTCCGGTGTTGGTCGAAGGTCTTCGAAAAGATATACTTTGATGCCGTTGGCAGAGAATATGTTGGCGACAGTTTCTGCAAACAGTCGGCTATTGTTGCGGCAATCGTGTCCAACAACGACGCTAATTTCGTTTCTGTCTTTAAATTCTTTTTTAAGATAGTTGGCCAGGCCTTGTGTTGCGCTGCCTACGGTATAGATGTTCATACGGTTGCTGCCAGCGCCCATGATGCCACGCAAGCCTCCTGTTCCAAATTCGAGGTCTTTGTAAAAACTCTCGATAAGGTTGGTGGGGTCTTCGTCAGTTAACATTTTTCTGATTTCAGATTTTGTTGTTTCGTCGTACGGACCATTAAGCCATGATTCGGCTTTTTGTTTTACTTGGTTGAGGAGATTTGTATCCATAATATATGTTGTGTTCGTTGTTATTTTATGAATGTTTTTAGGAGTGTAGTTTGTTTGTTTGGATGTAGTTCCAATGAGTTTAATGCGGCGGGTATTAAGCATGACTCTCCGAAGTTTAGCGTGGTTTTGTTTTTGCCAGATAGTAGGTCTACAGAACCATTTGTTACGCTTAAGATAATGAAGGAGTCGAGTTCGGAACAGTCTAATGTGATGTCTTTAGTGCATTTAATTATTTCACATGTGAAATAGTCGCTGTCGATAATTGTCTCGTTGTTGTTGATGTTGTTGGTGTGTATGATGTCGTGTTGCCAATGTGCGTAGTCGATTGCATCTAGCGCTTCTTTGATGTGTAGTTCTCTAGGCTTACCATTGGATTGTAAGCGGTCGAAATCGTGGAGACGATAGGTGGTGTCTGATGATTGTTGTATTTCTAATATTGTGCATCCTTTACCTATGGCATGAATGGTGCCAGCTGGAATGAAAGCGATATCACCTTTTTTTACTTGTTTCCTGGATAGAATGTTGGTGAGTGTCTTTGTGTTGATGTGTTCTTTGAGTTCTTCTTTGTTGATGTCTTTGTTAAATCCAAGAATGATTTCGGCATCATCAGTAGCATCAAGTACGTACCACATTTCTGTCTTGCCGTTTGATTCTCCATTTTTTTGGGCTATTTCGTCGTTTGGATGTACTTGTACTGATAGTTTGTCGGTTGCGTCGATTAGTTTGACAAGTAAAGGAAATCGATTGCCATAAAGTGAATATAATTTGTCGCCGATAAGGTCGGACATGTAAACTTCTAGGATTTCTGACAATGTGTTCTCTGCCAGGAATCCGTTTGTGATTTCTGTGTCGGTGTCAGCAAAGGCAGCAATATCCCAAGTTTCTCCGATGTTGTCGACGTTGAAGTTGTGATTGGTGATATTACGTAATCTATTGCCGCCCCATATTTTTGTTTTTGGGATGGCTTTGAATTTTAGTGGGTACAGCTGCATGATTCCCTATATATAAATAATGTATGCAAAGGTAATGCAACTCTTCGAATAATACAAGCGAATGGGAGATTTATTTGTGTTTTTTGATTGTTGTTGTTTTGCTGTTGGTTGTAAAAAAAAGACCACCTATTATGATCATAGGTGGTCTTTTTTTATTGGCGTTTTTCTGTTTTATTTTTCAATAAATGCTAAGGTGTCGCCTTTTTGGATGATGTCGCCTTGTTCTTTGCAAGCTTCTACAATTTTACCAGGGAAGTTAGCGCGAACAATTTCTAGGCCACGACCCATTGTTTGAATTGCGCAAAGTACGTCGCCTTCTTTGTAGCTTTTGCCGTTTTCTGGTTTTACGCTACGGTCTTCGAAATCGAATTCCCACATTACGCGACCTGTAACAGGTGCAGATACTGGCTCTGCGTTTGGATGGCGGAGTGCGCGGAAATCGGGCATTTGTGCCATGTTGCCACCATTTGCTTTGAATTTTGCTTCTTGTTTAGCTTGGAGTTCTTTGTTGAAGTTTTTCTTGGCTTCTCCAGATTTGTATTCACGATATTGTTTTTCGTGCATTGCAAATTCGAAGAGTTCTTCGTCGTCTTGACCACGATCCCATCCAAGTTTCTCCATTTCTTCGATAAAGTGTGGGAGTGCGTTTGGATAGTTGTCTTGAGGGTTTCCTTCGAAGAATTCGAGACCTTTTTCCTTTGCTAATGCTACAATTTCTGGAGCAAGTTTGCCTGGTAATTTACCTGCTTTGCCAAGAATCATGTTCCAAGTATTTGGATCAATCATTGAGTAGCGTTCTTTGCCTTGACTCATTGCAAAGATGTTCATCAAAGCAACATTCTTTACGTATTGACTGAATGGTGTTACCAATGGTGGGTTACCGAGTTTTGGCCATACATATTTTACTTCGTCGAAGAGTTCTACGAGCAATTCGTCTTCTGACAATTCTGCATGTCCGCGTGCTTTGAGGTTAGCGTTGATAGCTGCGTGTACTCCTTTGAGGTCAGCCATCAACGAACCCATCATGCCGCCAGGAAGACCACAACCAACAAGTAGTGAACTCATGAAACGGTTGCGTGGGTCGATGAAGTAACCGAGGAAGTCGTCAATAAAGCTTTGAGTTAAGCTACGAGCTTCCATGTAGGCTTTCATGTTGATTTCTGGCACTTGGAATCCTGCGTCTTTCAACATAGCTTGAATGGTGATAACGTCAGGATGAACCATGCCCCATGAGAGTGGTTCCATTGCAACGTCGATAACATCGGCACCAGCGTTAGCAACTTCTAACATTGAAGCTACAGAGAAGCCTGGACCAGAGTGTCCGTGGTAGTCAACGATGATATCTGGATATTTTGTTTTGATATGTTTTACAATTTTACCCAAGGTTGCAGGACGACCGATACCTGCCATATCTTTCAATGCAATTTCTTCAGCGCCTTCTGCGATGAGACGTTCTGCCATGTCGATATAGTATTTGTCGGTGTGTACGTCGGAATAGGTGATACACATTGTTGCTTGTGCTGTCATGCCTGCTGCTTTTGCCCATTTAATTGATGGTGCAATGTTACGTACGTCGTTCAAACCACAGAAAATACGGGTGATGTCAACGCCTTGTGCATGTTTTACTTTGTACATGAGTTCGCGCACGTCAGCAGGAACAGGATTCATGCGGAGTGCGTTCAAACCGCGGTCGAGCATGTGGGTTTTAATACCTACTTCGTTGAATGGTTTGGTAAATGTGCGTACTGCTTGGTTTGGGTTCTCTCCGTACAGTAAGTTTACTTGTTCCATTGCACCGCCGTTGGTTTCAACACGTGCAAAACATCCCATGTCAATGATAACTGGGGCAATTTTTGCTAATTGATCTTTGCGTGGCACATATTTGCCAGAGGATTGCCACATGTCGCGGTAAAGAAGAGAAAATTTGATCTCTCTCTTTTTAGTGTTCTTTGAAGCCATGTTAACTTTATGTTATTGTTTGTTTTTAGTTTTCTAAGAGTCAATAATTTATAGGTTCTAACAAGAGACGTAAACCTACAAATCTTACGCTTGATTTTATTTGTGCAAAGATAACCATTTCTTTTTTC
>JAUNIJ010000125.1 GCA_030523485.1 Bacteroidales bacterium | reverse complement strand
GTTTACCTTAAAGGATTTCTTATGTGGTATTGGAGTAATAGTATCCAATGAATCAGATGATAACACCAAACGTAAACCATGTCCCTCATAAGGACTTTGACAATACCAACTCAGCGACCATCTATCATCATCAGAATAGCGTGTAATTGCTCTGTTAAATCCACCGCAATTATCAAAGTAAAAAAAACCTTCTCCAACTTCACACCCCCCACGTGTCACATGATATCGTCCAGATTTCGGCCCTGTTGGATTCGTTTGAGATTCACTACTATATGGTCCATACCAGTCAGAACAATACTCTCTCACACCAGAAGCCATATTGCAAAGTGTATCACCTTTGTGATTCGACGATAAATAATAATCTGGAGCCAAACGCGAATCCTCTATGTCATACATGTCACAATCCCAAGAAAAACTTTCATCAGCAAAATAGTCATTGCATTGCCTTTTTCCTCCACGTGCTGCATACTCCCACTCTGCTTCTGTTGGTAAGCGGAATTTTTCTCCTGTAAGTTCATTTAGTTTTTTAATGAATTTCTGGCAATCATCCCAACTCACACATTCAACAGGTTGTGTTTTCCAACTTTGCCGCCATTCCATTCTCCAATTATTTTTTGAATACCAATTACAACAAGGACCCTCTAATTTCATGTCTTCTTTAATATCATTGTAAATAGAATCATAAAATGCAGGTAGTGAGCCCATCACGGCATGCCATAGATCCATGGACACTTCGGTTTTTCCGATGGAGAAATCACTCAATGTGACTTGGTGCGCCGGTTTGGCATCCTCATTACCTAGATGTTCAAACGACAACGTTCCATTTTCCACAAAGACAAACTCATAGCTTACACCTTTTACAATGAGTTCATACACGTTGCGGTCTTTATGATAGACAAGATCCACTTCGTCTGGAGAGGGCAAATTAACGACGTTGGCAGTCTCATCATCGCCATTATCCTCAGAAAACAGGATCTCGTCACTGGCTGTTTCTGCCTCATCCACTGTCTTTCGGCTGTCTTTATTGCCACATAAAGCATAGACTGCGACCATCGCTAAAACTAATAGCGAGAAAATAATTACTGTTTTTTTCATTGGTGCTTGTGCTCTCCACCCGACACCCTAAAGAGGAGAATTGTTAATTAGTACGAACATAAAAAAGGTGGGTATCCATCTTTATTTGTCCGTCAACTGAGGCTTAGCACGACCTTACTATCCGACAAATAAAGGGATACCCACTGATATGTAGGTGTATCGTTAATGTGTGCAAGAGGGTGTAGTGAAGCCACATCCTCTTTACACACAACGGATACAGGAGTTACATACCCGAAGGCATCACTCAAAGCTTTGTTTTGGATAGTAATCGAAAGTGCTAATTTCAGTTGACCAAGAACAAACGCAGAATGACGCTTTAGTATTTATGGCGCAAAGGTAAAGAAAAAATTATAGATAAGAAAGTGTAAACACGCGAAAAGATGATTTTCAGAATAAGAACATCATCCTAATGAATGCGTATTTACTCGCAGGAATGTTCTTATTTTTTACAGAGCACTGAAAACCAACAGAATAAACCGCATCAAAAAATTCATCAATAACTTGTGTAATTCTTCAAAAAGATGTACTTTTGCAGTGGGTAAGTCCTATACGACCAGCTCGCTTTTAACTCCCCCAGGGCCTGACCGCAGCAAGGGTAGAAGCTTGAGCGGTGCGATATAGTAAGCTTACCTTTTTTTTATTTGTCTAAAAGGTGTCGACTATGCAATCGACAGTTAATTATAAATCCCCCAAGAGAGTTGGGGGATTTCTTTTTTTCTAATCGCCACAATGCTATTTGTCGAATAGGGAAAACCATACAACAAAAGACATACAAGTCATATTGAGTTTCTATAACGAATGTAACCTCACACAATAGATTCGGCACATACTATATAATAATGTGTCGTCGAGACAAAAAGCGCAACCTCCATCAGGAGATTGCGCTTGTGTTTTATTGATAATGTTTAATCTCTACGATTATCCATTTTTAATAGCGGCTTGTGCAGCAGCCAAACGTGCGATAGGCACACGGAATGGTGAGCAGCTCACATAGTTCAAACCAACTTTGTGGCAGAATTCTACCGACGATGGTTCGCCACCATGTTCACCGCAGATACCACATTTCAAGTCAGGACGAACAGCACGTCCTTTTTCTGTTGCCATTTGAACAAGTTGTCCAACACCATTTTGGTCGAGCACACGGAATGGGTCGTTCTTCAGAATCTTCATGTCGAGATAAGCAGGCAAGAAGCTGGCAATATCGTCGCGTGAATAGCCGAATGTCATTTGTGTAAGGTCGTTCGTACCGAATGAGAAGAACTCTGCTTTTGTAGCAATGCGGTTGGCAGTAAGAGCAGCACGTGGAATTTCAATCATCGTACCAACTTTATACTCGATGGTGTCATTCTTTTCTTCGAACAGTTTTTTAGCTGTTGCACGAATCACTTCTTCTTGACGAGCGAACTCATAGAGAATACCGGTGAGAGGCACCATGATTTCAGGCATAGCAACAACACCTTCTGCTTTCAGTTCGAGTGCAGCGCCAAGAATTGCGCGTGTTTGCATCTCTGTGATTTCAGGATAGGTGTTACCCAAACGACAGCCGCGGTGACCTAACATTGGGTTTTGTTCGTGCAATGAATCGACACGTTGGTGAATGTATTGATAGCTAACGCCCATGATTTCAGCCAACTCACGTTGTTCACGTTCTTCATGAGGAACGAATTCGTGCAGAGGTGGGTCGAGCAAGCGCACTGTTACAGGACAACCTGCCATTGCTTTGAAGATGCCCTTGAAGTCAGCTTTTTGATAAGGAAGGATTTTCTCAAGTGCTTTTTTACGTCCTTCTACAGTTTCTGAAAGAATCATTTCGCGCATTGCACGAATTTTTTCACCTTCAAAGAACATGTGCTCTGTGCGGCAGAGACCGATACCGATAGCACCAAAGTTACGAGCAACTTGTGCATCATGTGGGGTGTCGGCATTGGTGCGTACTTTCAAACGAGCATATTTATCAGCCAAAGCCATCAATTCGAGGAAATCTTGATCGAGTTCTGCGTCTTTGGTATCGATAGCACCTTCGTAAACATCACCTGTCGAGCCGTTCAACGAGATAAAGTCGCCTTCATAAAGTGTTACGCCAGAAACCTTAACAGTTTTTTCAGCATAATCAATTACCAAAGCACCTGCACCTGATACGCAGCATTTACCCATGCCACGAGCCACAACAGCAGCGTGAGAGGTCATACCACCACGAGCTGTAAGGATGCCTTCAGCAGCTGCCATACCAGCAAGGTCTTCTGGTGATGTCTCGATTCGAACCATTACTACGCGTTCGCCTTTTGCATGCCATACTTCAGCGTCGTCGGCGTTGAACACGATGCGACCACAAGCAGCACCTGGCGATGCAGCCAAGCCTTTGGTGATAACGTGAGCGTTTTTCAACGATTCTTTATCGAATACTGGATGAAGCAGTTCGTCAAGTTTGTTTGGTTCAACGCGCAAAACAGCTTCTTCTTCTGTAATCATACCTTGACGCAACATATCCATGGCAATTTTCACCATAGCACGTCCGGTACGTTTACCATTACGTGTTTGTAGGAACCAAAGTTTACCTTCTTGAACGGTGAACTCCATGTCTTGCATATCACGGTAGTGATTTTCCAATTTTGTTTGGAGAGCATCGAGTTCTTTATAGATTTCAGGCATAGCCTCTTCCATTGATGGGTATTTTGAAGAGCGAACGTCTTCAGAAATGCCTTGGAGGATAGCCCAACGTTGTGAACCAATTTTTGTGATTTGTTGTGGCGTACGAATACCGGCTACCACGTCCTCACCTTGTGCGTTGATGAGGTATTCACCCATGAAGAGGTCTTCACCTGTAGCAGCGTCGCGGCTGAAGCATACGCCTGTTGCCGATGTGTCGCCCATATTGCCGAACACCATAGCTTGAACGTTAACTGCTGTGCCCCACTCTGCTGGTATGCCTTCCATCTTACGATAGAGAATAGCACGTTCGTTCATCCAGCTGTCAAACACAGCACAGATAGCACCCCATAGTTGTTCGTAAGCATCTTCTGGGAAGTCTTTACCGGTTTGTTTTTTCACTGCTGCTTTAAAGCGTACGACCAGTGTTTGAAGATCTTCTACCTCAAGTTCTGTGTCGAGTTTCACGCCTTTCACTGCTTTCACCTCTTCGATGATGGCTTCGAATGGGTCGATATCAGTTTTATTCACTGGTTTCATGCCGAGAACGACGTCGCCATACATTTGTACGAAACGACGGTAACTATCCCACACGAAACGAGCATTTCCTGTTTTCTTAATCAGTCCTTCTACTACGGTGTTGTTCAAACCAAGGTTAAGGATGGTGTCCATCATACCTGGCATTGAAGCACGTGCACCTGAGCGCACCGACACTAACAATGGGTTTTCAACGTCACCAAATTTCGAATTCATCAAAGTCTCAATATGTTTAAGAGACTTTTCTACATCATCTTTTAATAGGGCTACTACCTTTTCTTTACCAACTTGGAAGTATTCGTTACAAACGTCGGTAGTGATAGTAAATCCAGGAGGCACTGGTACACCTATCAAGTTCATTTCTGCAAGGTTGGCACCTTTGCCACCGAGCAGATTCCTCATGTCAGCCTTACCTTCGGCTTGTCCGTTGCCAAAGGTATAAACACGTTTTTTGCTGTCCATTTGTGTATCTATTTTTATTTAT
>JAUNIJ010000124.1 GCA_030523485.1 Bacteroidales bacterium | reverse complement strand
AAGAAAATAAGTACCTTTGCGCAAATATGTCGAGCAAAAAAAGAATGAAAAAAAATATCAATTGTTTTTTACCGATTATTACCTTAGAACAAGGTAAGGAAATGGCTCAAAGACTCAGTCCATTGCCATGCATCAAAAAAATCTTTTTCATTGCCACAACCAATTATCATATAGAAGGTTGCGAAACCATTGTTGTAGACAGTCTAACATCAACTGAAGCATTAACACAAATAGCATTACACGCAGACACACCACACACACTATTGGTTAACAAAATAGCATCGTTCGACATCAGCAATGAAGCTATACAACGATTTATAACGATCAGCAACGACACAAAAGCCAAATTCATCTATTCAGACTATTTTACGACCAACGGCAAAACACAAACAATAAATCCAACAATAGACTACCAACTAGGAAGTCTACGCGACGATTTCGACTTTGGTGCTATATGGTTTATCCAATCATCTATACTGAAAAAATACACCACAAACATAGTGTCAACATACACCTATGCTGGATTCTATGCATTTAGACTATTTTGTGGTCACCAACAATATATCACACATCTAAAAGAGCCATTGTACACTGTCATTGAGACAGACTTTAGAAAAAGTGGAGAAAAACAATTCGACTATCTACTTAGCAAACATCAGGACGTGCAACTTGAAATGGAAAAAGCTTGCACCGAACACCTAAAAAACATACAAGGATGGCTACCACCACAAACAACTCAGATAGAATTTGATAGCAAATTCGATGTCGAAGCTTCCGTAATCATCCCTGTATTTAATCGCGAAAAAACCATTGCTGACGCAATCAACTCAGCATTACGCCAAACAACATCGTTTAAATTTAATGTCATAGTCATTGACAACCACTCTACAGATAAAACAACAGAAATTATCGATAACATACACGACGATCGTTTAATACATCTCATTCCCGAACGTTATGATCTTAGAATTGGTGGCTGTTGGAACTATGGCGTCAACCATCATCATTGTGGTAGATTTGCTATACAATTAGACAGTGATGATGTATACGCATCGCCTAACACAATTCAAAAAATTGTCGACATATTCTACGAGCAACATTGCGCCATGGTTATTGGTTCATACACTTTAACAGATAAGGACATGAACACAATACCACCAGGACTTATCAGCCACTCCGAATGGACCAGCGAAAACGGACACAACAACGCCCTACGCATCAACGGTCTGGGAGCACCTCGCGCATTTTATGTTCCAATCTTCCGCACAATAAACATGCCAAACACCAGTTATGGTGAAGATTATATGATGGGATTACGCATCAGCCGCGATTACCCCATCGGACGCATCTTCGAATCACTATATCTTTGTCGACGTTGGGACGGCAATTCCGACTCATCTCTAACCATCGACAAGATAAACAAAAACAACACCTACAAAGATTGGATTCGTACAGTAGAACTTACCGCAAGAATACTCAAAAACAAACAACGCAATCACAAAAATAAGCATATTCTATGAGCAAAGAGAACACTCCAACACCTCATAACGAGGCAAAATATGGTGAAATCGCTGAAACAGTCATAATGGCAGGCGATCCACTACGTGCTAAATTTATGGCAGAAACCTAACTGACAGATGCCAAACTATACAATCAAGTCAGAGGTATGCTTGGATACACAGGCTATTATAAAGGCAAACGCGTATCTATTCAAGGTCATGGCATGGGCATACCATCCATCGGCATCTACACCTACGAGCTATTTAACTTCTACGATGTAAAAACTATTATACGTGTAGGCTCTGCAGGCGGACTACAACCAGGAATGGAAATAGGCGACGTTATCATTGGCATTGGCTCATGCACCAACTCTAACTACGCCGCACAATTCAATCTCCCTGGAACCTATGCACCCATAGCCGACTTTGGTTTAGCAAGAAAAGCCGTCGACATTGCAGAACAAATGGGCATACGCTATCGTGTTGGCAACCTCGTATCCAACGACACTTTCTATGACGCCGACCCTACCGCATTAAAAAAATGGGCAGAAATGGGTTGCCTAGCTGTAGAAATGGAAGCACCAGCACTATATATGAACGCAGCAAAAAGCGGCAACAAAGCACTCTGCATTTGTACCATTTCCGATGTACCAGGAACAAACATCGCAGCCACACCAGAAGTACGTCAGAAAGGATTCACTAATATGATGGAAATCGCTCTATCACTCATCTAAATCATCATCATTCACAAAGCAAACAACCTCTAATTATGCAAGAACCAATAAAATGCCTCATCATCGGTTCAGGTCCAGCCGGCTACACCGCAGCCATCTATGCTGCACGCGCCAATCTGTCACCAGTACTTTATGAAGGTATACAACCAGGTGGTCAATTGACTACCACCACAGAAATCGAAAATTTCCCAGGTTATCCACAAGGCATTAACGGCTACGATATGATGGAAGAATTCCGTGCACAAGCTCTGCGATTCAACACAGACATACGCACTGGCATCGTCACAAAAGTTGATTTCTCCAAACGACCATTCGCATTAGAAATAGACCAAGAAGAAACCATCTACGCCGAAACCGTTATTATTGCAACAGGTGCATCAGCCAAATACTTAGGTTTAGAAGACGAACAAAAATATCGTGGAATGGGCGTAAGTGCCTGTGCCACATGCGACGGTTTCTTCTATAAAAAGAAAAAAGTGGCGGTTGTTGGTGGCGGTGACACCGCATGCGAAGAAGCAACCTACTTAGCAGGATTGGCAGATAAAGTATATCTTATCGTAAGAAAACCATTCTTACGCGCCTCAAAAATCATGCAAGAACGTGTCGAAAAGACACCAAACATCGAAGTTCTATATGAATGCAACACTGTTGGACTATTTGGAGAAGATGGTGTTGAAGGCGCAAAAATCGTCTATCGTAAAGGTGAGAGCGACGAGAGAACTTTTGACATCGCTATCGACGGATTCTTCCTTGCCATCGGACACCACCCAAATTCCGACGTATTCAAAGAATTCATCGAAACAGACAATGAAGGCTACATCAAAACCATTCCTGACACACCAAAAACAAATATCCCTGGAGTATTTGCTGCAGGCGACGTTGCCGACCCACACTATCGCCAAGCCATTACAGCTGCTGGCAGTGGTGCAAAAGCAGGCATCGAAGCAGACAGATTTTTAAAAGCAAACCAATAAATTACTCATCGTGTACGACCTTATTGTCGTACACGATGATTCACAATAACTTAAAATTTTCCACGATGTTGAACGGTAAAAAAATCTTATTGGGAATCTCTGGAGGCATCGCTGCCTTCAAAACACCAGAACTTGCTAGAAAACTTATCAAAGCAGGAGCAGAAGTAAGAGTTATAGCCACCCAAAATGCATTAAAAATAGTTTCACCAATAACATTAGCAACCTTAACACACAACAATGTTTACAGTGAAATTTTCGATCCAGAAACAAACTACAGTCCAGAACACATCAGTAATGCAGAATGGGGTGATTTACTACTCGTAGCACCTGCAACAGCCAACATCATTGGAAAATTTGCTAATGGAATTGCCGACGATGCATTGTCAACCACATTTCTAGCATTCGACAAACCGGTATTCATCGCACCTGCCATGAACAACAAAATGTACAACCACCCTATTGTACAGCGTAACATTAGACAACTGCAAGCCATCGACATTCAAATCATTGAACCAACAGAAGGATTACTTGCATGTGGAACAGAAGGTAAAGGACGCATGGAAGAGCCAGAAAACATTGTTGCATTCCTTGAAGAAATCGTATAAAAACGTCTATGAAAATACTAATCACAGCCGGCCCAACCTACGAACGCATCGACCCTGTACGTTTTATCGGCAACTACTCCTCAGGTAAAATGGGATTTGCCATTGCCGAAGCATGTCTAAATGCCGGACACGAAGTTGTGCTCATTGCAGGACCAGTTCAACTTACACTCACACACCCCAACTTAACTAGAATAGATGTTGAAAACTCACAGCAAATGTATGATCAAGTGATGACACATTTTCCTAAATGCGACGGAGCCATCTTCTGCGCTGCTGTAGCCGATTTCACCCCAGAAACAGTTGCCGACAAGAAAATCAAACGAGAAAACGACGATTTGATTATCCGTCTAAAACCAACACACGACATAGCGGCAGCTGCTGGCAACATCAAAAAAGAAAAACAATTTATGGTCGGATTCGCTTTAGAAACCGATCAAGAAGAACAACATGCACTTGATAAAATGAGAAGAAAACGACTTGACTTTATCGTACTAAACTCTCTAAAAGATAAAGACGCATGTTTCGGATACGACACAAACAAAGTCACTATCTACAAAACAACGGGAGAAAAAATTAGCTTCCCATTAAAAACAAAAAGAGAAGTGGCTAACGACATACTCAACGAGATTTACAAGATAACGAATCAATAATTGCGTATCGCATGAAAAAGAAAATCCTCATAATCATAATATTATCAATTGTAAGCAACTACTCTTTTGCACAAGAGTTACGTTGCAATGTCATGATGAACTATGCTCAAATCACTGGTACAAACAAACAAATGTTTGAGACCCTAAAAAAAAGTATTGAGGATTTTATTAACCTAAGACAATGGACTAATATTCCATACGCACAAAACGAGAAAATAGACTGCAACCTATCAATTAACGTCAAGACTTACGAAAGCAACATCATTACCTGTGAATTCTCCATACAATCTCGTCGACCAGTCTATGGTACCTCCTACACCACCACTGTATTAAACATCAGAGATGTCGACGTAGCATTTACATATAACGAATACGACCAATTAGAAATTAATGCATA
>JAUNIJ010000123.1:3350-4914 GCA_030523485.1 Bacteroidales bacterium | reverse complement strand
CACCACATAATCGCCAACACGAAACTGATTCAACTCTTTCAATGTCATCGCCACTTTACCCGAACGTGCCGAATCACTTTTCAGTGCAAATTTATGATAGCGGTCGAATATTTGATGGTCGGTAAAGAAGCAACATTTTAAATCATGATCGATGAATCCCTCGTGCAATGTCTTCAACACAGAATTAAAAGGGAGATAGTCGCCACGGTCTTTAAAAATTGCAGCAATGCGGTCGGTTTGTTTTTTGCTGTCCGACGCTATATATATAATGTATTGCTCGCCAAGATATCGAGAAAGACTATTTGTTACGAGGTCAAAATTTTTATGAAATAAAGGCTGAGGCAACTGATTAAAACTAATTGTCTTAGATGTCTTTACCGAACTTTTACCCTCAGTGATACACCGAAACTGTGAGATTTGTGCCAAATAATCGTCGCCAGTCATCAAACGATGTGTCATGTCTGTTGTCGACGCATATTGATTGGCTTTTACCAATGCTTCATCGTACACCATATCAATGCGTTCGCGCAGTTGCATGCTATTTCTAAGATACAATATGGTTTTAGCTTTATCGGCGAACTCTAAAAGCGACACCAACTCACCATCTATAGTGTCGATATTTGGTACAATTGTGATTTTTTGTTGTTTTTCTACCGACAACTGCTTCTCGATGTCGAACGTTCGAATCGACTCAATCTCATCGCCAAAGAAATCGAGACGATAGGGTTGTTCGTTGGCAAACGAGAAAATATCGAGTATACTACCACGCAGAGAGTACTGCCCTGGTTCGTAAACAAAATCCATCTGTTGAAAGCCATAACCATCAAGACGTTCTACCAACTCCGACACACTCACCACGTTGCCAACAGCAAGTTCTATCTTTGCTTCGTTGAAACCATTCGATGCCACCACTTTTTCCGTCAATGCATCAGGAAAAGTAACTACCACCACAGGCGTTTGTTGTTGCAAACGAGCCAACGTGTCGGCGCGAAGTATCTCGTTGGCATCGTCGGTCGCACCATGTTTATGAACGTTACGATAAGCCGACGGGAAATAGGCAATATCATTACGGTCGAAAAGTTGCGAGAGGTCGTGATAGCAGTAAGCAGCATCATCTTCGTTATCCATCACAACCAACAGATTATGAGACTGCAACAAATGCAAAGATGCCAACAACAACGAACGCGACGAACCATGCAATCCATCGACTGCAAGATTGCCCTTACGATTACGAATCCATTCGCTCAACTCCTTTACTAAAGGATGTTTCTGATAAATCTGAAGAAATTCTAAGATTTCCATCGCCACAAAATAGTTTTAGGAGCGAAGACCGCAGCCCCCCTCCTAATGTTTTGTTTTCCAACATTTTTTTTGCGATGCAAAGATAACATTTTGATTTCATATAGCAACGCCACAGATACCAAAAAGCAACTTCTCACAAGCAAAAAGACCCACTCGACTCAATTCGTTGAAAACGTCAAGAAAAAACCACACAACACAACACTTTTTAACTATCAAAAACAAACAAAAAAAAAAAAAAAAAAAATACCTTTGCAAAAATTTT
>JAUNIJ010000123.1:0-3340 GCA_030523485.1 Bacteroidales bacterium | reverse complement strand
AGGGTAAGACCTACGACTGCATAAGTAACTATATATCAGTCGACTATTAGTCATTCAAAAAAACATAAATACGCTGTAAAGACGCAACAAACTATAAAGTTATACAATTTATCAAAAGCTAACAAAATGAAGAAATTTCAAATCTTCGCATTTGCAATGATTTTACTATGTTCTATTGGCATTGCAAACGCTCAAACAACCAGCTATTGGCGCTGGGAAGGTGATACTAAAGATGCTTCATCCCAGGTTTATCGTTGGGACGAAGCTGACAACTGGGCAAAACCAGCAGGTGCCACAGAAGATTTTCCGGGGCAACAAACCACCGACGCACAAGTTTACATTCCAGAACTCACGGCAACTGGCACTGGTTATCCTACGTTGGATGCTTCTGTAACTATCAACGCCATCTATCTTGAAGCAGGTGCAATGATTAATCGCCAATTCATGATTAACGCCACCACATGGTACACCGACATCACCGTACCAACCAACCGTTGGATTTTTATGGGTTCACCACTCAAAGGCATTTATTCTGGCGACTACTACACTGCTACACAAGGCGGTACCTACGTGGGTCCGTTCTCTCCATCAGTCTACAACGGCACAACAGGCAACGATGGTAAAAACCGTCGCTTTCCATACGCAATCCACCAACGTCTCTATGCTAATGCAACAGTCATTCGCTACGCAGCCTACGACATCGACAACTACGAACTCTCGTGGGAAAACCCAACCAACGCACTGGCTTACCAATATCAACCAGGCGAAGGTTTCCAACTCCTGGCTCGTGGCGAAGGTAAAGACGAGAAAGAAACATTCCACTTTCCCGCAAGCGACGTAGAATACTATTACTACGACAACCACGGAGAAATCACTACCGATGGCAATGGCAACCAAATGAAAGAGACTGGTCTTTCGCGTGCCGAATCAGGCAAACCCGTCTACAACGCAAGCACCACCCTCATCACACTGAGGCGCAACGTGCCTGCTGGACAACAAGCCTCGCAACTATGGGCTGTAGGCAACCCAGCGTTCGCTTCGTTAGACATTGCCGAGTTCCTCAAAGCCAACAAAAGCGCTGGTAACACCACCAACTACCTCTACAAACACGAAGCCGGCGATGGCTCGTTAGCTGCGGCTGATGGGGTAGATGTGATTTACTATCTCGACCCAACCACCAACACCTTAACAACAGCCATACCATCGACAGTAACACCCGTACAAAATGGCACAGCAACAACCGACAACCCATACATCAACCGCAACCATGGCTTTAAAGTAGTTGTTGGCAATGGACAGACACAACCTTCCTACCCAACTGCACTACTTGGTGACTACAACATGACACTGACACCACATCCAATAGATTGGTCATTTGATATGCAAGTTATTTTTTGGTATAATAACAGAGCTTCCGGCATCAACACTAATACTTATTCAAGCAACACAAATATCACCATTGCCCAACACACAACCGATCCAAACAAGGTATTGATTTATAACTTTGCAGGCCTAGCGTCACAAGTTGTAGAGGGTATTGTGGACCCAACTAACCACACTATCACCATTTCCGGAGGCACTATACTCGGTGATTACAGTGCTTGGACAAGCGGTGTCAATGCTTCTAACAATAGTACCAATATGGTCATTTGGGGTAGCAATGACACACAATGCATATTAAGTAGCGAAACCACAATTTCAAACAACGCACGTTCAAATCAAAATACTGCGAATTATAGAGTTCACTCTTATTACGCAACAAATTGTAGCCAACAAACAGCGTTCCAATTCAACTACACAATCAATGCTGACGGTTCTGTAAGCCTGTCGAATACCAATTGTTTTGCCGCCTATCCAGAAACTAATGACACTACCTTTTTCTATACGGGTTCTGTATGGCACGACCAATGGGGATTGGGTGGTAATTGGGGTTTGGGCACATTCTTCAGTAGCACCTGGAACTGTTTCGATAGCTACACGGGTTCAAAAGCAGCTACCACAAGCACCGACAACACCACAGCAGGTACTGGTAGCGACGAAATCACCATCCTCTTCTCCGAAAAGATGTTCACCACCGAACACACCGATGCCGCTCAACAAACCTCAGGACAACACAACCTCGGCAACATGGCTTCGATTGTCGGACGCTACAACAACCAAACTTTAAACACCATCATTGTGCGTAGCAACGATGCTGAAAACGGCTACAATAGCCTCGAAGATGCTGCAGTGCTCGGCGAGTACGACAACGACGCATTCACCTTCGGCTCATTGGCTGGCACTGTACGCGTAGCTGTCAACACTATCAACGACGCCACCCAAGCACAACTTGTAATCACTGGTGTGAACGGCAACATCGAACTCACCTTCGACAACCTCGCTGCCCTTGGCGACAACGTACGACTCTTCGACGCTAACGACAGCACATTCCGCACTCTCGATGGCAACCACGAAAGCATCACCGTGAACTTCGGTGTGAACGACTCACCACTCCGTTACTCTTTGGTTTGGGACTACGCTCCTATCGTATCGGGCAACGAGACACTCACCGAAATCGACTTTGTAGCATTCTCTCCTGCTAAAGGGGAAGTGAAAGTGATGAGCAACGAAACACTCACCAACGTGCGCCTCTACAACGCTGCTGGACAACTCATCAATTCCGTTAAAGCAAATGCCAACGAAGCATCGTTCTCATCGTTGCTCTCTGGCATCTATGTTATTGAAGCCTACACCAACAACGGCAAAGCAACTAAGAAAGTGGACGTAAAATAAAAACAAACGACACTAACCAGCTGAAACACGAAATAATACACAACAAACAAGACAATAGAAACAATGAAACAATTGAACAAAATAATATTAGTTTGCTTTTTGATGCTTTGTGCCAACATTGGCATCAAAGCCGGCAGTGTTGAGCCATTCACTGACGCAACACCATCAAGCAGTATGTACCAAACTGGCAACGCCGTTGTTCCTTTTAGTAGCAACTATCAAGTAGCATTGTACAACGATGCTACTGCTACGCCACAATACGATGGCACCGGCAGTTGGGAAGATTGGGACAACGACAACCATGGCACTGGCAATATGGAAACACCAATTAGCAGTGGTTGGTACACCTTGGTTGGTTTAGCATGCTTAGCAATTGCTATTCGCACGCGAAAAGTACTAGCGGAAAAGTAAAAAAACGAAACAATAAACACTTTTTCATCCAAGCCTGTAGGTTTTTGCCTACAGGCTTTTTTTTACCTACAACGACACACTTCAAACAACAAATTTTCATCCCATTCATACCAAAAATAATAGCTTGTAGAAACGGCAAAATGTATGTCGCGCCCAC
>JAUNIJ010000122.1 GCA_030523485.1 Bacteroidales bacterium | reverse complement strand
CACGACAGACAAAAAATATAAAGTAAACAAATGAGCAAGGAATTAGCAATTGATGTAAAGGCAGATCATGTCGATATAGCGATGCTTGAAGACAAGCAACTAGTGGAGTTTCACGAGGAAAGCTTGAAACAAACATTTGCTGTTGGCAATGTCTACATTGGCCGTGTACGTAAAATCATGGCAGGCTTAAATGCTGCATTTGTTGATGTGGGATGCGATAAAGAAGCTTTTCTTCACTATAATGATTTAGGTGCACAGTTTATGACGCTGAATCATTATGTGCAACAAATTTTAAACGACAGAAGACGTGAGCCACAAATAAAACGTTTTCCAGACTTGGACAAAGACGGCTCCATTCAAAATGTGCTCACTGTGGGGCAGATGATATTGGTTCAAGTGATGAAAGAACCGATATCAACAAAAGGCCCTCGTCTGACTGCGGAAGTGTCGATAGCAGGAAGAAATATGGTTCTTCTTCCTTTGGCTGATAATAAAACCTCTCTATCGCAGAAAATTAAAGGTGCAGAGGAACGGTCGCGACTTCGCAAATTAGTTACTAGCATCAAGCCAGATAATTGCACGGTGATTGTACGCACTGTGGCAGATGGAAAGTATGTTGCAGAATTGGATGCAGAGATAACCTCCTTACAACATCGTTGGGAAGAAGTTGTGACGGGCATCAGAAATTCGAAAGGTATTGCGTTAGTGCTGGAAGAATTAAATCGCAGTATGGCAACCTTGCGTGACCTTTTTGATCCCGAGTTTGAAGCTATCTATGTTAACGACAGAGAAGCGTATGAGGAACTAACCCGTTATGTGAAATCAATAGCACCGGATAAAGTGGACGTGGTGAAATATTACAATGATCAATTGCCCATTTTCGACCACTTTGCTATCACAAAACAGGTTAAGTCGCTCTTTGGTAGGATTGTTTCCATCAAAAGAGGTGCTTATCTGATAATGGATCAAACGGAGGCAATGTTTGTTATTGATGTTAATAGTGGTACACGTACAAGATCGTCGTCCGGACAAGAAGACAATGCCTTGGAAGTAAACACTATGGCTGCTTACGAGATAGCCAGACAGCTACGTTTACGAGATATTGGTGGCATTATCATCATTGATTTTATTGATATGGATGTAAAAGCAAATAATCAACAGCTTTTTGAAATCATGAATCAGTGTATGAAGAGCGATCGTGCAAGGCATACCATTTTGCCTCTTACTAAATTTGGACTGATGCAAATCACTCGTCAGCGAGTAAGGCCGGCTACAGCAGTAAATACTCAGGAAACCTGTCCAACTTGTTTTGGAACAGGAAAGGCGCAACCATCAATTTTATTCACCGACCAAATTGAAGAAAAAGTGGATGCACTTGTCAATAAGAAAAACGTAAAAGAGTTTGTCTTGTGTGTTCATCCTTATGTTGAGGCTTATTTAACAAAGGGGTTGTGGTCGTTGAAAAGACGATGGCAAATGAAATATTCTAGAAAAATGAAGGTAATATCGATGCAAGAACTCGGATTTCTTCAGTATAAATTCATCGATTATCAAGGTAACGAATTGTCTCCCACATCAAATAATGAGGCATAGGAATAGAAAGGTGGTAATTGCTTTACCACCTTTTTTATTTGTTGAATGTAATCGCTATTTGACAAGCAACACAATAAACCTTCGAAACATTTGATGCATGATTGATTTTGTTGATGGTGGTGTGTAGGATAATATATTATTGTGTTGTGTGTATAACTTGATAGTTTTTCTTGTGTGTCTAAAGAACTTCGGTCCTTTTGTTAGAGCATAGGCAGTTAATAATACGAGTTGTTGTGCTGCACCTTGTTTATATGCTTTCTCGTGTTTAATAAACACTTGATGGTGCTGTAGATATGATTTTGCTATTTCTAATCCTCTTATTCTTTTTTCAATGTCGATGTAAGTGTCTTTTCCCCCTTCGTTGTTGTCGTGATTCATGTGGGTATATGTCTGTTTGTCGATGAGATTCACTTTGTGACAATAGAGTAGGGCGTTTAATTGAAACAAATGGTCCTCGGGTGTGATTGTGTTTGTGTCAACAAAACGGAGATTATGTTTCTTGACTAGTTCTGTTCGGTAAAGGTTACCGATGACAAGATTAAAAATGGAGTTGTTTCTTCCGTTGAAAGAGCCGTTGGACAGGAGGTCTGATATGATATATTCCTTGTCGTCTTTTGCTATTTGAGGGAAAGAAGTGATGTTTGTCTCGTCGTTAAATAATGTGGTATGTGGCAGTGTAATTACGATATCAGCTTGTGATTGTTCGATACTTGTTACCAATTGTTCTAAACAGTCTTCTGCTAGTATGTCGTCGTGGTCTACAAAAAGTAGATAAGTGCCATTGGCTTTGTCGATGCCATTGTTTCTGCTTAGACCAATGTGTTGGTTGGTTGTGTTATGGTAGATATGAAACCGTGAATCATGCTTTGTTAAAGTCTGAATCATAATATCTGACCCATCTGTAGGGCAGTCGACAATAACAATTACCTCAAAATCAGTGAATGTTTGGTTGATGATAGAGTTGATACAAGCATTCAGTTGTTTGCCTGCATTATACAATGGTATTATGATACTGACCTTAGGCGTCAAAGTCTTATTGTCTGATTGTTTCTATTTTTATTTCTACACGGCGGTTTCGTGCACGTCCCTCTTCAGTGTCGTTTGTGTCTATGGGTTCGTCGCTACCTTTGCCTTCTGTTGTGATGCGTTCTTCTTTGATGCCAAGTTTCAACAATGCTTCTTTCAGTGCGTTTGCTCGGTCGTTGCTTAATTGTTTATTGAGCGCTTGTGTTCCAGTGTTGTCGGTGTGTCCAATTATATGAATTTTGATATTGTTATTTTGTAACATCAATTCATAAAGGTGTTGAATGTCGCTGAATGAGCGACTTTCGATGGTTGCTGAATTGGTGGCAAAGTACAAGTTGTTTAGGATAATACTCTTGCCTTCTTTTACTGGTTGAAGTGTGATGACAATGGTGTCTTCTTGTGCATTAATACGATCAGTATAAAAAAGATACCCTTTTTTTCTTGCATCAATACCAAAATATCCGTCGGTTGGCAGGAAGGCAGTGAATGTGCCGTTGCTTTTGTCAGATTGTGACTCGAAGATTTTTGTCTTGCCGTCGTTGTCAAAAATCTCAATGAAAGCAGCTAATGGTTCTAATGTCTCTTTATCAATGATTTTCCCTTTTATGTATCTCATTGATTTAGGACGAGCTTTCTCGGGTAACTCGATTTCGTAGATGTCGTAGTCTTTTGCTTCTCCTTTTAATTTGTTAGATGCAAAGTATGCTTTGTCGCCAGAGGCAGTAACTACGAAACTCATCTCGTCGTTAACAGTGTTGATTGGGTAGCCAATATTTTCTGGTTTGCTCCATTTACCATTTTCTCGTTTTGAAAAAAAGATGTCGTTTTTGCCTAAACTATTGTGTCCCGATGAGGCAAAATATAATGTTTTGTTGTCAGCATGAATGAATGGTGCATACTCATCTTTATTTGTGTTAACTGGACTACCTAATGATCTTGGATTTTTGAATTTAAGACGTCCGTTTTCTTCAATTACAACATCGCAATGCCATATGTCTGACTGTCCATCTCGATTTGTGACATAAAATAGTTCGTTGCCTGCTGGCGAGAGTACAGGGTTTGATTCCCAATAAGTGGTGTTCAGTGGTGCTCCAGGGTTAATGGGTACACTCCATTTGTTGCCTTCTCTGATAGAATAGTATATGTCGCACCCACCATCGCTTTCTCTGCGGTCACATGCTACATAAAACATGTATCGTCCGTCGGCAGAAAAGCTTTGTGAGCCTTCGTTACCATCGGTGTTTAGTTGTGTGAGTGGTTGGCTTTTTTGCCATTCACCATCCTTCATATAACTCCAATAGAGATCTTCTTGTGCGTTGCCTCGAAGTGTTCGGTCGGCAACTGTTGTTGATATGCTCATTCCATCGGAAGTGATGCTCGGGAAATAATCATCTTTGTCGGTGTTGATGGCAGTAAGATTAATAGGAGCAAATGCTACGGGATTGTTGATTAAATCAAGGGATTGCTGACATCTGTTTTTGAGTGTCTTGCAGTGTTTTTCGTAGGCATTGTCTGTGATATTATTTAAGGTGGCTAAAGCACTTTCAAAATCGTTTGACATCATCTGCACTTCTGCAATTATCATCTGTGTTTTAGCTTGTTCTGGTGTTTGGTTTTGTTTTGCTCTTAGAAGCGTATTAATAGCTTGTTGTGTAGAGTCGATGCGCACCCATTCTTCAGCAAGAGCCCAATATGCTTCAACAAACTTACTGTCTTTTTGTATGGCTTTGTTGAGTAGAGATATTCTGTCGTTAGTGTTCATACTACCTTTGGCTAAGTTGTAGTATTGAATGGCTTTTTTGTTTTTAGAATGTAGGCTTATTGCTGATAAAGATGTAGTTATGGTGATTAGTGCCATAACTATTAAACTTATTTTTTTGAGATTCATGTGTTATAAATCTTGGTTAATAATATTCTTTACTTTGTCGGCATATTCGTTGATGTTGTCGTGTGTTAATTGTGTGGTGTCGATTTGAGGATGTATTTTGACTGTTATTTTCCCAGGATGAATAAAGAATGAGTGTACGTTCATAACTTTATAAGCACCTTTTATTGTGATAGGAATGATAGGAAGATGCAAGTCGTTTGCTAAATGGAAAGCTCCTCTTTTAAATGGTTGTAACTTACCATCTTTTGTGCGGTGACCTTCAGGGAACATTACGATTGATGCTCCATTTTTTAGTTTTTTCTCAGCCTCAATGATGCTCTGGTTTGACATTTTAGCACTTTCTCTATTGATGAAAATGTGTCCTGCGGCTTCACAGGCGGCTCCAACAAAAGGAATCTTTCTAACTTCTTGTTTCATAATCCATTTGAAGCG
>JAUNIJ010000121.1 GCA_030523485.1 Bacteroidales bacterium | reverse complement strand
TTCGCCTATATTTTCAAATGTAATTGAGAATTGCGGTAGTAAGTAACTTGTGATGTTGTCCAAACAATCGTTTAGTTCTTCCACGTTGTAGGTTAGATATTTACGTTTTAGTTGAATATACTGCTCATAAATATCTCTGAAACTGTATTCGTTACGGCTAAACATAACAGCATAAAACCGTGACCACAACTTCAGTTCCTTCTCTTTCTTGTCAAACAGTGTTGGCGTTATTTTAGCTGTGATTTTATAATAACATGATTCTAATGCATGGTAGTCAAAAATCTGGTCGTACTTCTTTTCTATACAGCTAATTTTCCAAGTCTGAATGTCTTTATTTTGAGGTTGATTGTTATTTGAAAATGTGTCGTAATCGTCTATTAACTTATTCTTATGTATGTTCGACAACCCGATAGGACGTAATAAAGTGATACCTTCCAATGTTTTACACCGACTTAATGCTACATAAGTCTGTCCAAAAGTAAACGAGTGTGACACGTCGATGATAACGTTGTCGAACGTTAGTCCTTGACTTTTATGAATCGTTATAGCCCACGCCAAACGCACTGGCAGTTGCGAAAATGTACCTTCAACGTTTTCTTTCACTTCTTTGTTTATCGAATCATAAGTGTAGGTGATATGTTCCCACGACATATAACCCACGCAAATTTGTTCGTTGTTGTCGGCACGAACTACAATTGTATTATCTTTAACATTGATTTTTTCAACCACGCCAAGTAATCCATTATAAAATAGCCTATCATAGGAATCATCGTTTTTTACAAACATCACACGAGCTCCTTTTTTCATGTGTAATATTTCGTCGTTAGGGTAAGCCGATTCCGGGAATTTACCACTTACAACACATTTAAAAAGAGATTCTGGGGCATTAATGTTTTGTAAAAACTGGGTGTTGATGGTCTCAACCTGTTTGATATGAGTCATCAAACGCACACTGTTGTTTTCTTCGTATAGGTTAAAATTAGCCCGAAAGCGTTGATTGAGTAATTTTAAATTCTCTTCAGTTAGAGAACATGTTCTCACCTCTTCAAGGATATTCAAAAACCGTTGGTCTGTTTGCCGATACACCTTATTAAGTATGATGGTAGTGTAACCGACGCGCTTCAATGCTTTACTTTCAAAAAAGAAAAAAGAGGAATAATAATTAGAAAGTATCTCTTCTTCGGCAGAGGTTACCACTGGTGCTAACTGATGGAGGTCTCCAATCAGTAACAATTGTACACCACCAAAAGGTTCTGACGAGTGGCGATAGTAACGTAGTACAGCATCGATTAAATCGAGCAGGTCAGCTCTAACCATCGATACTTCATCTATAATCAGCAAGTCGAGTTGACGCAATAGTTCTCGTTTATTGTATCTCATTCGTGAAGCGCCACTGGGCAATTCGCTGTCATTTGGAATGTACGGACTAAACGGCAGTTGAAAAAAGGAATGTATGGTAACACCATCAGCATTGATAGCAGCAACACCTGTGGGAGCCACAGTAACAGCATTTTTGCCACTCTGTGATATGTAGTTTTCCCTGAAATATTTTAAAAAAGTGGTTTTACCTGTGCCTGCTCGGCCGGTTAAGAAGACGTTTTTATTTGTTTCTGTCAGCAGTTTCCATGCAACAGCCATATCTGAATTATCCGAGAACATTCTCATAGCGTTTCTTTATGAAGAGTCTTCAAAATTACATATTTTATTTGATTTAGAAGTGTAGTTTGACACCGCATTTTCATTGCTATTAAAACGTAAAGTTAACCCTCCGAAAAACATGGATTAAACAATCATTTATTCTAAAGAAAAATGTTAACTTTGAACCCTAAAACGTTTGTTAAGTTAGGAGTAATATGCCTTACACCCAACCCACACAAACATAACACATAAAACAATGATTTACAACAACATTTTTTGTAATAAGCGTGTTCTAATAACTGGCAACACAGGATTTAAAGGATCGTGGTTATCAACTTGGTTACTACGTCTTGGAGCAGATGTTTACGGATATTCGCTCAACATCCCTTCCACCCCATCAATGTTTGAAACACTGAAGCTAGAAAATAAAATACATCATAAATTTGGTGACATCAGAGACAAAGAACAACTCAACACCTATATTCAAGACATCAAACCAGATTTTATTTTTCATCTTGCAGCACAAGCCATCGTGTCAACATCCTACAAAAATCCATTTGACACGATAACAACCAATGTTGTTGGCACAGCTGCTGTTCTCGATGCTCTTAGAAATATTGATTGGCCATGTACTGCAGTGCTCATCACCAGCGACAAAGCCTATGATAACGTTGAGTGGATTTGGGGCTATCGAGAAAACGATGCCATGGGAGGAAAAGATGTATATTCTGGCTCTAAAGGTGCTGCAGAACTCACTATCAAATGCTATTTCCACTCGTTCTTAAAAAACAAAGCAAATTTGAAACTTGGTGTTGCTCGTGCAGGAAATGTTATTGGTGGTGGTGATTGGAGTGCCGACCGAATTGTTGTTGACACCATCAAAGCATTCTCACAAGGAAAACCTGTAGAAATACGCAGTCCAAAAGCTACCAGACCATGGCAACATGTCTTAGAACCACTTAGCGGTTACCTACGTTTAGCACAAATGTTGACAGAAGGACATGTCAATAGCGGTGAAGCATTTAACTTTGGACCGCGAGCAGAGCAGACTAAAACCGTGCTACAACTTGTTACTGACTTAGCTTCGTTGTGGCACATGACCCCCGAACAAGCAGTGAAAGTAACCGACCAAATCCCATTTGAAGAAGCAAAACTGCTAAAACTTAATTGCGACAAAGCATTAGCCTATTTACAATGGCATTCAACATGCTCATACAACGAAACAGTACGTATGATTGTTGATTGGTATTCTGCTTATTACAATGGCGACAAAGAGCAAATGTTCGAACTCACCAACCATCAAATAGCACATTATGAACAATGTGCAAAAGACATTCAATTAGCTTGGACGTTGTAAATCTACTGCAATTATGATAGAAGGTATTACACTCACCCCACTTAAACGCATTGTTGGTAACAACGGCGATGTACTACACGCGTTGAAAGCAACAGAATCAACCTTTTGCGGCTTTGGAGAAGCCTACTTTTCACAAGTGAAAACGGGTGTAGTAAAAGGATGGAAAAGGCATAATCGTATGACACTAAACATTATTGTACCAGTTGGTGCTATTCGATTTGTGGTCTATGACGACAGAGAAGGAAGCATTACACGTGGACAATTTGAAAGTATCGTCATCTCTCCCGACTCCAATTATCAACGTCTCACACTGGCACCAGGACTTTGGATGGCGTTCCAAGGGGTAGCACAAGAAACGTCGATGTTGCTTGATATCATTCCAGAACCACATGATGACACCGAAGGCGATAGAAAGCCATTAGAAGACATCCCTTTCAATTTTACAATATGAAAATACTAATTACTGGTGCTACAGGATATATCGGTCGACATTTATTACCAGCTCTTCAAAGCGATAATAACACACACGACATTTTGATTATCAGTAGGAATGTTATTCAAGCAAAACAACTATTCCCTAACGTTAATCATTGTTCGACAGAGGAGTTTGAAACTGTCAAACAATTTAATCCTGAAGTGGTTTTACATTTAGCCACACTCTCAACCAGTAGCGATGCCGACGAGATTATCGAACCAATCATACAATCGAACATCACATTCGGCGTAAAACTACTATCGGCACTAAAATCATGCAACGCGCTTAAATTGTTCGTCAACATTGGTTCATTTGCAGAATATCGACTAGGGCCTGACAAACAAAAAGATGCTTATCTATACACAGCTACAAAATCTGCTTTTCGACATTTCTTAGATTATTATGCCGACCTTGGTAACTATAAGCATCTAACTCTGGTGTTATACACTGTTTATGGTGGACAGGACTTACGTAAAAAAATCATTGACTATGTGTTTGATGCACTCAATGCTCCTATGCCAATAAAAATGACAGCAGGAGAACAATGTCTCGATTTCGTTCATGTTAACGATGTTGTAGATGCTATGGTTCAATGCGTACGTCAAAGCAATGAACTTTGTCAACAACTTACACAAGGCACAGAAATTCATGTAGGCACTGGCGTAGGCACCACGATTAAAGCCATGGCAAATTTAGTAGCACAACACACTCGACAAACATTAAACATCGATTGGGGAGCTCTGCCATATCGTCCCTTAGACGTAATGAAAGCCATCGCCCCTCTTAATCACAATCCCAAATGTTTTGATTGGAAAGCTCGAATCACACTAAATCAAGGCATTCAAGAAAAAACAAATCACATTTGTAAATAAACAATAACACACTATGATACAACGTATTTGGAAATCAACATGGCCACACTTAGTAGCTATTGCTATCTTCTTACTACTTACAGTGGCCTATTTCTCCCCAATATTCTTTGATGGCAAGACATTGCCACAAGGAGATATCGTGAATAGTCAGGCGTGGGGAGCCGACGCCAGAGCATACACCGCAGAAACTGGCGAGTATGTACATTGGTCTAACTCAATGTTTGGCGGTATGCCTCACAACTATACCTATAGTCCTAAAAGCAACAGTGTTTTCCGTTATGTGGCTAACATCGTTACTCTTGGGCTTCCTATTAACACAGCAGGAGTGATGTTTGTCTATCTACTCGGTTTCTACATCTTCATGTTGGCCATCGGATGCTCTCCATGGTTAAGCATCGTTGGAGCTATTGCTTATGCTTTAGGAGCATACAACTTCATTATTATCGATGCAGGACATGTGTTGAAAGGCTTAGTTATGTCGACAATGGCACCATTATTAGGAGGCATTATGATGTGTTATCGAAAGAAATACATTACTGGTGCCATCATTGCTTTGATATCTGCAGGATTAAACATCTATTGGAATCACCAACAAATCAGC
>JAUNIJ010000120.1 GCA_030523485.1 Bacteroidales bacterium | reverse complement strand
TATTTTATCGGTTCTCAGATGAAGCAACAATACACAGATTTATATACAAACAATAAGACATTGTTGGAACAACACGGAGCACCTTGTATCAATGCCATTAGGTCGGCTTCTGCAGCCGCCTTTGACATTACGGGTTTTCCAACCTTAAAAGATGAAGCCTATCTTTATTGTCCTACATTGAACTATTTATCTGTTGACTTTGGGCTAAATCTCAAGCAGATAAAACCAAAAGTCAGTGAGAAAGAATTATTTCATTGTTCAGTGCCTGGCATCAATAGCTACATCGTAATCATGGTAAATGACCAACTGCATGCAATCTCTGATGAGTTACCAGAGGGCGTTGAGATATGCTCGTTGACCGATGCGTGCAAACGATTTCCTAAACAAATAGAGGAGTACTTCAATAGCTTAGCGTCAAAACATGCTGATGCCATGACACACTTCAACAATATGCTGGCACAAAACGGATACTTTATTTATATAGGTAAAAATGTATGTTTGGAGCAACCCATGCAAATTGTCAGAGTGTTAGACACCAAAGTGGAACAGATGACAGTGGCACGCAATCTCATACTTATCGAAGAAAATGCTAATGCAAAACTACTTGTGTGCGACCACAACCGCAGCAATGTTAGAAACTTCCATGATTCTACCACTGAAATTATAGTAAAACTAAACGGTAACTTAGAACTCTACGAATTAGAAAGCACGTCAGAAACAACGGTTTCACATGCTCAAGCATTTGTTTCGTTAGACAAAAACAGTAACTTGGTGTTGAACCAACTTACTTTATATAATGGTACGACACATCGCCATACAATTGTCGATTTAGATGGTGAACATTCTAACCTTTGGTTAGGTGGCATGGTGTTGAATGATAAGGTTCAAAAAACGGAAAACTACACCGTTATCAACCACAATGCATCCTATTGTAACAGTAAAGAATTATATAAATACATCCTCGATGAGGAATCGGAAGGTGCCTTCTCTGGACGTATTGTTGTCGGAGATGGTACCAAACAAACAGAAGCATATCAGTCGAATCGTAACCTATGTCTGAAACCAACCACTAGAATGCACGCAAAACCTCAGTTGGAGATTTATGCCGACGATGTAAAATGTGGCCATGGTGCAACAACCGGACAACTTGACGAAAATGCCTTATTCTACATGCAAGCTCGTGGCATTGGCAAAGAAGAAGCAAGAATGTTGCTCATGCAAGCCTTTGTTGCTGATGTCGTTGATAAAATCAGCGTCGAACCACTTCGCGACCGCTTGCATATGATGATAGAGAAACGCTTGCGTGGCGAACGACTGAAATGTACAAACTGCTCATTATGCTAAATCAACAATACAAAATCATATTATGGCTTTAATTAAAACAGTAAGAGGATACACTCCAAAAATTGGCAAAAATTGCTTCTTAGCCGACAATGCAACCATTATCGGTGACACTGAAATGGGTGAAGGATGCAGCATCTGGTTTAATGCCGTGTTGCGTGGCGATGTTAACTCGATACGTATCGGAAATCATGTAAACATACAAGATGGCGCAGTGCTACACACACTTTATGAGAAATCGCAAATCCACATTGGCGACTATGTCTCTGTAGGTCACAATGTAACCATACATGGTGCAACGATAAAAGATTATGCGCTCTTGGGCATGGGTTCTACCATCCTCGATAATGCCGTAATCGGAGAAGGTGCTATCGTGGCAGCTAATGCACTTGTGTTGAGCAACACCATTGTACCACCCAACTCCATCTGGGCTGGCGTGCCAGCAAAACAAGTCAAAGAAGTATCGCCAGAACAGGCAAAGGAAATTAACCAGAAAATTGCTCATAACTACGCATTTTATGCCTCATGGTACAGCGAGGAAGGAGCAAAAACAGAAATAAAATAGACATGAATCATGGTAAAACATATCGTTTGTTTTAAGTTGGCTAATCCAACTCAAACCAACTGTGAAGAAGCTAAGCACATCCTCTTGTCGATGGTCGGAAAAGTGCCGTCGGCAAAAACTATCGATGTGCACATCGACCAACTTCATTCTGCACGTTCGTTCGACATTATCTTGGAGGTGACGGTTGATAGCTTTGATGCATTGAATGAATATCAGCAGGATCCCTATCACTGCAACGTTGTAAAAAAACACATGCATGCAGTAGCAGAAAAAAGCATCGCATTGGATTTTGAACTATAGCAGCTAAACCGATGAACCCGATAAAATTAGCCATACTCGTTTTGCTTGGCGTCTTGGTTTCCTGTGGCAATAAATCGGAGAAATCAGATAAAACAACCGAATCAAACACAGCGCAAGAAATAGTGTGTCCAATGTTTGTTGGTGATTCTGCCTATCTCTTCGTTGAACAACAAGTGGCATTTGGACCACGTGTGCCAGGAAGTGATGCGCATAAACAATGCCGTGATTTCCTCAGAGAACGTTTCCTTGCTTATGGTGCTGAAGTCGTAGTTCAAGAGGGTAGTGAAACCTTGTACGATGGCACTAAATTGCCTCTATATAACATCATCGCCTCCTACAACACGGAAGCTACAAAACGCATCGTCGTCTGTTCGCATTGGGATAGTCGCCCTTTTGCTGATCATGATCCCAACGTAGAGCACAGAAACCAACCCATTCTCGGTGCCAACGATGGCGCAAGTGGCGTTGGCGTTTTGTTGGAATTGGCGCGCTTATTTCAACAAGAATCTCCTAGTGTTGGCATTGATTTAATTTGCTTTGACCTCGAAGATTGGGGTGCACCAGAACATGCGGAAAGTGTAAAAGAAGACACCTGGTGTTTAGGCTCTCAATATTGGGCAAGACATCCACACCAAACTAACTATAGGGCTAATTTTGGTATATTGTTAGACATGGTAGGTGCTCCCGATGCCGTGTTCTATCGTGAACAAATTTCTGATTATTTCGCCCCTGGAGTCGTTGATAAAATTGTTCAGACAGCAGAAAAAATGGGCTATGGAAGTCGTTTCTTAAATGAAATAGGTGGCGCCGTCACCGACGACCACTTGTACGTCAACCGCATTGCACGCATACCAATGGCAGACATCATACAATTCTCACCAAGAAGTGAAACCGGCTTTGGTGCCTATTGGCATACACTCAACGATAACATGAACAACATCTCCCCCAATACATTAGAAATGGTGGGTAATGTTCTCGTTCATATTATCTATAACGAATAAGTAAGTTTCTCTGAGTCAAATCTATATAAGGGCGTTTCGAATGAAGAAGCGCCCTTTCATTTTTATGTGAAAGATTGGTGAAGTTTGTTGTTGTGGAAAATAATCGATTGATTTGACGAAAAAAACGATCAAAAACTTGGTGGAAAACGTTGTTTTGTGTACCTTTGCGCTTACTAATCAACTAATTTAATCGTTATGAGTAAAAGAACTACACTCTCACTCCTATTGCTTGCTTTTGCAGTAGTGAGCTTAAATGCTACAATTGTTCGTGGCACCATTACAACACAAACCCTCTATGGCGAAACTTATTTGTCGTTAGATTTTAACAACGATGGCATTGAGGATTTCTCCGTAGAAACAGGCTATGATGAAAATTTTAATGACGCACCAAATTGTTATATCATCTACGATGAAAACTATGCTGCAGGTCATAATATTTGGGCTAATGGCACGGCTAGTGAGGGTTGGGATGAGGTGAAAAATCTCGCTCTCAACACTTCTATTGGTAGTAATGGTAACTGGATTGGTTATGGCGATGCAAGTCTCTTTAGCTATTCTGCTGGTGCTTATTTGCCATTAAATACCGACTTATACTTCGGCTTCCGTATTGGTCAAAACAACTATGGTTGGGCTCGTGTAACCATGGCAAAATCGGGTAACACAACCACAGCTACTTGGCATGAAATCTATTACGAAACAACAGCTAACACACCAATACTTGCTGGTAATCGTGGTAATGTTGGCATCGAAACCCCAACTGTTGACATCGTACTCTTCCCAAATCCAACATCTGATGTAGCAAACATTGTTGGTTTGAACGGCAACGAAACAATTGTTGTTTGCGATATGAACGGACGTCTGATTCAACAAATACTCCCACAATCAACCGAAACAGTTTCAATCAACCTCTCATCGTTTGCAAGCGGATGCTACATCATCAGCGTAAAAGAAGATGGTAGAAATGTGACTTCAATGATTGTAAACAAGAAGTAAATAATAAATAATTAAATATTAGGGAGAAAGGCGCGAGACAAATTGTGTCTTTCTCTTTTTTTTCTAACCGATGTCATTGTGTAAAAAAATACCTTTGAAACCTTATCTGCTCGAAGGTCGAATTGAGGCCGGTTGCGACGAGGCGGGTCGTGGCTGTCTGGCTGGACCAGTTGTGGCGGCTGCTGTTGTCTTACCTCCCAATTTTAAAAATGAGGAATTGAACGACAGTAAGCAACTGACAGAAAAACAACGAAAAAGGCTAAGACAAGTGATTGAAAAGGAGGCTTTAGCTTGGGCTGTGGCTGCCGTATCTCCACAAGAAATCGACCAAATAAACATTCTGTGGGCTTCAGTGAAAGCAATGCATAAAGCCATAGCAAAGCTAAAAGTCGTTCCGGAGTTTCTACTTATTGACGGCAATAAATTTAAACCCTTTCAAAACATACCCTATCAAACCGTTGTGAAGGGTGATGCAACTTATCAGTCGATAGCCGCAGCTTCAGTGTTGGCAAAAACTCATCGTGATGAATTGATGGAAAGGGCTTCTAAATGGTATCCTATTTATAGGTGGGACGTTAATAAAGGATATCCAACCAAAGCACATCGTGAGGCTATTGAATTGAGCGGTGTGACTCCATTGCATCGAATGTCGTTTCGACTTACTGACACACAACTTTCGTTCGATTTTGACGATGAAAAATGATGATAAAGAGAGTGTAGTGTGTGGATTTTTTTACTCTTTTTGACCTTGTAAAATAGTAGTAAATGATAAACTGACATGAAAATATGTCAGCTTTTTCTATCTCATTATGTCTGCTGCAAATTTTATGTAGGAAATTTTATGTA
>JAUNIJ010000119.1 GCA_030523485.1 Bacteroidales bacterium | reverse complement strand
TGGGAGTCACGAAAGTTTTCATGCTGAAATAAATTTCATTTTGGGAGTCACGAAACTTTTCATGCCGGCAATAAATTGTTTTTGTTACATAAATATTGTCGATGTAGAACCCAAAGGAAGATTTACCCATTCATCAACTTAAATCATGAAGCAGAACAACGCAATCATTACCATCCTTTTCTATTGCATTCTATCAATAAAATATTGTACTTTTGTACCTTAATTGACTTTATGGAAAATAAGACAGAGATATACGAAGAAAATACGTTGTTGGTCGGTTTGGTAACGCCACAACAAAATGAGGCAAAGTCGAAAGAATACCTCGATGAGTTGGCATTCCTGTCGGAAACGGCTGGTGCAATGCCTGTTCGTCGTTTTATCCAACACCTCGACTATCCAAATCCTCGCACCTTTGTCGGTGAGGGCAAACTGGCTGAAATACGACAATATATTGAAGATCATGAAGATGTTACGATGGTGATATTTGATGATGAGTTGACTGCCTTGCAGTTGCGCAACATCGAAAAGGTGTTGAAGGTGAAAGTGCTCGACCGCACCAATCTCATTCTTGACATCTTTGCGAAGCGAGCCCAAACAGCCTATGCCAAGACACAGGTTGAACTGGCGCAGTTGCAGTACATGTTGCCCCGTTTGACTCGTTTGTGGACTCACCTTGAGCGTCAACGTGGTGGTATTGGTATGCGTGGTCCTGGTGAGACGCAGATTGAAACTGACCGACGTATCATCCTCTCGAAAATCTCGTTGCTCAAACAGCGTTTGTCGCAAATCGACCGCCAGATGGCAACCCAACGCAAGAATCGTGGTAAGATGGTGCGTGTTGCTTTGGTTGGCTACACCAACGTAGGTAAATCGACCATGATGAACCTCTTGAGTAAATCGGAGGTATTTGCTGAAAACAAGCTCTTTGCGACCCTCGACACCACCGTGCGCAAGGTGATAATCGACAACTTGCCATTTCTCCTTTGCGACACCGTTGGTTTCATACGTAAACTTCCGACTGGTTTAATAGAATCGTTTAAAAGCACCCTCGACGAGGTGCGCGAAGCCGACCTTTTGTTGCATGTCGTCGACATCTCACACCCAAATTTTGAGGAGCAGTACGAGATTGTAAACAAGACATTACGGGAAATCAATACTGAGGAAAAACCTACTATTTTGATATTTAATAAGGTGGATGCTTTCACCTACACGCCAAAAGAGGAGGACGATTTGTCGCCGATGACGCGTGAAAATTTGTCGCTCGACGATTTGAAACAGACATGGATGGCACGGTTGCATGGCGATTGTATATTTCTCAGTGCAAAGGAGAAACTCAACATCGACAACCTTAAACAGTTACTCTACCAACGTGTGAAAGAGATTCATGTGACACGTTTCCCATACAACGATTTTCTTTTCCAGAACTACGACGAACAAGAGAATTAGATGAAACACATTGTTGCTTTCCTTCTGATGGCTTTTGTGTTGCTTGCACCACACAATCTATTGGCTAACAATCCGGTGAAACCGTTGATTTCGCCAGCCGACTCGTTGTTACTGCGTGAACAAGCACAAAGGGAAGCACTGTTCAACCCTTTATTTCTCGATTGGGTGTTCATCAATCATAACTCTGGCAATACCGATACCACGCAAAGCACGATATGGCAGATGCGTCGAAAAGTGATGCACGACGTAGAAAACACATCGCCAGACGTTTATCGCTATCATTACCAGCAGTTGCCTCTCTATAACGAGATTATGTCGCATGACATTCGTAATCGTTCTATTTCGACCTTAAACAACGATAGCATTGTACGTAAGTCGGTTAATGAGCACGATCGTATGCAACAAGTTAAGGCTCCAGAGGCTTCGTTTTGGAGTCGTTCGATGCTCATTCAGATTCAAGGCACACAAAACTACATATCGCCCAACTGGTATAATGGTGGCGAGAGTAGCTTGTCGCTCTTGGGTTATGTGAACGCCCAACTTAAGTACGACAACAAGAAAAATATTCAATGGGAGAATCTCTTTGAATGGAAAGAGGGACTGAATGGTGTGAAGAGTGATTCGCTACATCACCTACGTGTTGGTGAAGACCTTCTGAAACTCAACACAAAATTTGGTTTGAAAGCATTTAAGAATTTCTACTATACCGCTTCGCTTGAGGCGTCGACAACGTTGTTCAACACCTATTTATCCAATAGCTATGAGCGTACCACTGCGCCGTTGTCGCCAATTCGTTTCTACGGCAACCTCGGTATGGATTATAAATACAAGAAGATTGTGTCGGTGATGCTGTCACCTTTAGCGTATAAACTGGTGTATGTGAACGACACTACAGTGCATCCTGGTGTGTCGACTTCAGTGGCTGATAAAGTGGGTATTCCTGATGGGCAAAAGATTCTGCACCAGTTTGGTAGTTCTCTTGAGGTGAAGTTCAACTACAGCATTTCGCGTGAAATTGTGTTGGATAGTAAGATGAAATTCTACACCAACTACAAAGGTATAGAGTGGGATTGGGAGATTGTGGGCAACTTCATAATCAACCGTTTCTTGAGTGCACGTGTATCGCTTAACCCGCGTTACGACAGCACTATTACTACAACCGAAAAGCCAAAAATCCAATTTAAAGAGTTAACGAGCATCGGCTTCAGCTACAAGTTCTGAGGTGTCGGGCGAGTTTGTTAGCAGTTCCTTAGCTGTTTGTTTAAGCACAGGGTGTAACCAATTGGGTGCTACGTCGCACAGTGGCTTCAGCACAAAATTGCGTTGGTGCATCCGAGGGTGGGGGAGTGTCAGCGTGTCTGTTGTCAACACGATGCCAGCGTAGTCGATGAGGTCGATGTCGATGATGCGATCGGCATAATGTCCCGATGTCTTTGCTTTTCGTCCAATGTTTTTTTCGATGTTTTGCGTCACCGTTAACACGTCGTTGGCGGTTAATGTGGTGTCAATAATGACGATGCCATTTAGGAATAGGTTGTCCGACTCAAATCCCCATGGTGTTGATTGATAGAAAGGTGACTGTGCCAAACATGTGCCAATGTGTTGTGCGATTTGTGCGATGGCATCGGTAAGGTTTTTGTGACGGTTGCCGAGGTTGGTGCCTATAGAAAGAATCAGTGTTGCCATATATAAAAAAACATCCGAAAAAAGTTGCCTTTTCTCGGATGTCGGTTTGTTGATGTCAATTTACTTATCCAATGATAGCTTTGTAAGCTTCGGCATCCATGAGCTCGTCGAGTTCAGCGGCGTTGGTCATAGCGATTTTAATCATCCAACCTTTGCCGTATGGGTCGTTGTTTACGAGTTCTGGTTGATCGTTGAGTTCTGCGTTTACTTCGAGCACTTCACCGCCAACAGGCATGTAGAGCTCAGCTACAGTTTTAACAGCTTCAACAGAACCGAAAGTGCCTTCTTTATCAAGGGTTTCACCTTCTGTTTCAATTTCAACGAATACGATTTCGCCAAGTTCGCTTTGAGCGAAGTCGGTGATGCCGATGTAGGCTTCATTGCCTTCTACACGAATCCACTCGTGGTCTTTCGTGTATTTCAAATTTGCAGGAACGTTCATTTGTTACTTAATATTAAGATGTTGTTTTTTGTCGATTTTATTGGTGGTGCAAAGGTAACTATATTTTTCCGATTATCGTGCGGTTGCGTTCTATTTTTTAATAGATAATGATGCCCACCACTGCCGCAATGACGATGGCGAGTATCGGATGCACCTTAAGCCATTTGGTAGCAACGAAGGTGGCGGCAAACAGAAGCCAACTGATGATGTCGCGACAGCCTGCACCAAAGTTTTCTTCGTTGATGAGTAATAGGGCAGCAGCAGCTATCAATCCAATGACGGCGATGCGTAGCAGACGCATGGCGCCATTAAAATAGACGTTGTTTTTTACTTTGCTAATGATTAGCGCCAATAGTGCTACGATGATGAACGACGGCAGCATGATGGCTAATGTGGCTACCGCTGAGCCCAACACATTGCCTGTAGCAAGGAAGCCTGCGTAGGTGGCGCTGTTGATGCCGATAGGTCCTGGGGTGATTTGACTCACTGCCACCATGTTGGTGAACTCGGTGCTGGTGAGCCAGGCATGATGTTCTACGATTTCATATTGTATCATCGACAACATGGCATAGCCGCCACCGAAACCAAAGAGTCCGATTTTGAAGAAGGTCAGAAAGAGTTGGAGGTAGATCATGTGTCGCGATTATTTTTGTTGGGTTGTTTTTCTTTTTTCTATCAATGCGCCTAAAGCACCTGCTACACCTGCTACTATGATGATTAGTATGGGCGATATGCCGAATTGCCAGATGGCCAATGCTGCTACGATGGGTATCCAGCAGGTTTTCCATGTCACCTTAGCTGTTTTAGCAAGGTTGAAGACTGGTACAGCGATGAGCGCCACGACAGCAGGACGTACTGCTTTGAAGATTTTCACAAACAAAGGGCTGTCTTTGTACTGACTAAGAAACATGGCGAAGCAGAGGATGATGATGAACGAGGGTAGGGCGGCACTGAAAGCACTTACTACTGCGCCTTTCCATCCTCTTATTTTGTTGCCTACAAGAATGGCCATGTTGACAGCTAAGATGCCAGGTGCAGTTTGTGCAATGACTAAGAGGTCGAGAAAGTCCTCTTTTTCAATCCAATGATGTTTGTCGACCACCTCACGTTCGATGATAGGAATCATGGCATAGCCGCCACCAATGGTGAAAGCACCAATCTTGGCAAACGTGAGGAACAATGATGTGAGAGATGCCATAGTATGACGGAGAAAAATTTGGTCGCAAAGATAAATAAAAAGAGGGAGTTTTCACCCCCTCTTATGGCTACTACTTATTGCTGAATTTAAACTAGTATTTCAACATAATGCGTGTTTGGGAAATTCTAGGATTAGCATTGCCTAGTCGTCCACCTTTATAATGTGGCTGATATAACACATTTGAAAAAGTGTAACCTGCATTTTTCATGACATCGACAGAGGTAACGAGGTTTTTGCTATCGTATTTGTCGGTGTCGTATTCACTGATGTAGTCGCTATCTGTAAAAGTAAAGAATGCGGCATGCGTGGTTGAATTAGG
>JAUNIJ010000118.1 GCA_030523485.1 Bacteroidales bacterium | reverse complement strand
CCTTTAGTCGACGGACAAGGAAACTTTGGCTCTGTTGATGGCGACTCACCAGCAGCTATGCGTTACACCGAAGCTAGGCTGACAAAAATAGCAGAAGACGTACTTAAAGACTTAGATAAAGATACCGTCGACATGGTATCTAACTTTGACGAATCGCTAAAAGAACCAACCGTACTACCAACAAGAATACCTAACTTATTAGTAAATGGTTCACAAGGCATTGCTGTCGGAATGGCCACCAACATGGCACCACACAACCTTAGCGAAGTAATTGATGGCACAATCGCTTACATCGACAACAACAACATCACTATACCTGAACTCATGAAATACGTTCAGGCGCCCGACTTCCCAACAGGCGGCTTTATTTATGGATACAATGGCGTAAAAGACGCATTCGAAACAGGAAAAGGACGAATCGTGATGCGAGCTCGTGTTGAAATTGAAGAAAACAACGGACACGAACAAATCGTTGCCACCGAAATACCCTACATGGTCAACAAAGCAGAACTGGTGAAAAAAATCAGTGAACTTGCCGCAAACAAAGTAATCGAAGGCATCAACTTTGTTAACGACGAAAGCGACAGAACAGGTTGGAGAATAGTAGTAGACGTAAAAAAAGATGCAAACGCCAACATCATACTCAACAAACTATACCAACTAACCGACTTCCAAGCATCGTTCATCGTCAACAACATTGCATTAGTAAATGGTCGACCAATGACGCTCAACCTCAAACAACTAATTCAATACTTCGTTGATCATCGACACGACGTAATAACACGTCGCACACAATTTGAACTTAAAAAAGCAGAAGAACGTGCACACATCCTTCAAGGACTAATCATTGCCGTTGACAACATCGATGAAGTTATTCAAATCATCAGAAATTCAAAAACCGTTGAAGAATCAAGACTTCGCTTAATAGAACGATTTGAATTCAGCCAAATACAAGCCAACGCAATCGTTGAAATGCGATTACGTCAACTCACCGGACTTGCCATCGACGACCTCAAACAAGAATACAAAGACATCGAAGCCAAAATCACCGACTACAAAGACATACTCGCTCGATTCGAACGCAGAATGGAAGTCATCAAAGAAGAACTACTCGAAATCAAAGAAAAATACGGAGACAAACGTAGAACAGAAATCGTTTTCTCTGCCGACGAATTCAACCCAGAAGACTTCTATGCCAACGACAATGTCGTCATCACCATCTCACACTTCGGATACATCAAACGCATGCCACTCATCGAATTTAAAGCACAAAATCGCGGTGGCATGGGCTCACGTGGAAGCACATCAAGAGACGAAGACTTCATCGAACACATCTATCAAGCCAAAATGCATAACTACATGCTATTCTTCACCAAAAACGGCAAATGCTACTGGCTAAAAGTGTACGACATACCCGAAGGATCAAAACAATCAAAAGGCAAAGCCATACAAAACCTTCTGCTACTTGAAAATGGCGACAAAGTCAATGCCTACATACGCATCGAAAATCTCAAAGACGAAACATTCTGTAACAATCACCACCTGATTTTCTGCACGAAAAAAGGCATCGTAAAACGAACAACACTCGAAGCATACTCACGTCCACGCAACAATGGAATCAACGCCATCAACATCAACGACGACGACAGCCTAATCCAAGTATGCCTCACCGACGGCAACAACGAAGTAATACTCGTAAGCCGAAACGGACTAGCAGTTCGCTTCTACGAAGACACCATACGCTCCATGGGACGCACGGCAACAGGCGTTAGAGGCATGATGCTCGACGACGACCCGACCAACGAAGTAGTCAGTGCCATCACACTACCGAAAAACAGCGATCATACAATCTTAATCATCTCAGAAAAAGGATATGGCAAAAGAACCCTACTTGATGAAAGAGACGACGACGGCAACCTCATATACGACGAAAACGGTAACATTTCGCACATCTACCGAATCACCAATCGTGGCACAAAAGGCGTGAAAACCATCAACATCACAGAACGAACAGGAAAAGTAGTAGCTGCCATTGATGCAACCGACAACGACGACCTAATGATTATCAATCGGTCGGGTATCGTAATGCGGCTACACGTCTCACAAATCAGACCCACAGGTAGAACAGCACAAGGCGTAAGACTCATTAACTTGGAAAAACGCAACGAACAAATCGCTTCTGTTTGTCGAATCGACGCAGCTGCAGAAGAAGATGTTGCAGAAAACGAAATAATAAACCCTACAGAAGAAAGCACATCTAATAATTAAACTGTAAACAACTAAAAACATATTATACAATGAAAAAAGTAATCATGTTAGTAGCCCTATGCCTCATTGCATCCCTTGGCTACGCCCAAAAAAGCAACATCAACAAAGCCAAAAATAAAGCCGGCAATGTTGAAAACCCTGACATCCCTGGAGCCATCGAGGCCATAAATGCTGCTTTAGTTGACCCGTCAACAAAAGGATTGGCAGAAACTCTCTTCACAGCTGGCTATGTTTACGAACAAAAAGCAGAAGCCGACCGTGCCAACGCAAAAAAAGCAGGCACACAACCTGATGCTATTGTAATAGGTGAAAGCGCTGCAAAAGCCTATGAATACTACATTCAAGCCTACGAACTCGATCAACAACCTAACGCAAAAGGAAAAATCGCACCAAAATTTACAAACCGAATCAAAGAATCCGTACTCAGATTCTACAACAATTATTACTTTGTAAACCTTGGCGCTAACTACTACAACAGCCAACGCTACGCAGAAGCAATCAAAGCATTCGACACACAACTGGACATCATCAACCTGCCATTTATCGCAGGAACAAAAGAATGCCCAACTGTCGACTCCATCTATCATCAAGTACAATATTTCTCAGCCATCTGCACACAATTAAGTGGCGACACCAAAGGCGCAATCGCTAAATACGAAAACATTAAAGACAACGGCTACGAAAACGACCGAATCCACCAATTCCTTTATAACTTGTACGTTAGCGAAAAAGACACAACAAACTTCTTAAGAATATTGGAACAAGGCAAACAACGCTTCCCTGACAATTTCTTCTACCTGGGTACACTCATCAACTACTACATGTCCAACAATCAACGTCAGAAAGCTTCTGACGCACTCGAAGAGGCTATTCAACGTGACCCAACAAACGCCAAATACTACTCAACAAAAGGCGACCTGTTGATGGAAGTAAAACAAACAACAGAAGCACTCAAATACTTCGACAAAGCCATCGAAATGGCACCAGAATCATCTGACGCTTGGTACAACAAAGGTAGAGCAATCTACAACATCGCTGTCGATATGGACACAAAAACAGCCTATATTAGCAACCAAAAAATGTACGATGAAGAAAAGAAGAAAGTAAACGCTAAATTCAAAGAAGCACTTACCTACTTAGAAAAAGCCAGAGAGTTAGACGGACAAAACGAAGAAGCATTGAGACTCCTTAAAACATTATACTTCCGTTTCAGTGCAACCGACAAAAACTTCGAAAAGAAATACAACGAAATCGAACGTTACATGCAATCTATGATGTAATCCTTTCTAAACAAATAGAGTAAATGCAAGCAGAGCCCTACCAATGTAGGGCTCTGCTTGTTTTATTCACATTTAATCATCGCTTAATTGACGACAACACAGCTTCTAACATTGGGCGCATTTTCTGAAGATCACCTGTACGAACCATAAAATCCCAAAAAGGCTCAAACTTTTTCCAACCACCCGTGTAAAATATATGCTTCATCTTGTGTTTAAAAGATTTATGTTCCATCCCAGCACACCAAATATTCTTCCACCTATAGAACTCCTTATAAGCCCACCAATAACCCGTCTCCAACTCCTCAGTAGAAAGTCCTTTTGTCTGATAAACAACATGTCGTGTATCGTACAAATCCCAGTTTTTTGTCAATATTCTACCTTCGGCTTCCATACGTGCAAACTGACGGGTACCAGGGTAGGGGGTTAGAATATGATATGTAGCCGTTGTTATTGAATTCTCAACACCCCATTCTACCGTACGCTTAAAAACATCTTTATCATCGGCATCGAGACCAAACACAAAACTGCCATTAATCATAATCCCTAACGAATGAAGACGCTGAACTGCTTTAGAATAATCTTTTTGCAAATTCTGGATTTTGTTGCTCTGCCTCAAATTTTCAGGTGAGAAAGTCTCAAAACCAAGAAAAAGGCTCCTCAAACCAGCGTCTGCGGCCTTCTCAATCAAATCGCCTTCAAGCACCGATTTTACTGTTGCTGCACCTTGAAACACTCGATTCATCCCTTTCATACCATCAAACAAACTCTCAACAAAGTGTGGTGCGCCAAACAAGTGATCATCAAGAAAGTAGAGATGTCGACCAGGCAAACGGTCTATCTCCATTAACGCTTCGTCAACTAATTGAGTATAAAACGATTTTCCACCTTTATAAAATGCATCTTTGTAACAAAAGTCACAATGATGAGGACAACCCCGAGTCACTACAAGGGAATTTGGAACTAAGTACTTTTCCCGTTTAATTCAGTCCCGCCTAACTGGTTTTAAGTGATCAAGCGTCTGTACATAATCTGTAAAACAATAAATAGGCTTAGGTTCCCGTTTACGAAAATCATTTAAAAAAGCAGGAAACGTCTCTTCTCCAGGACCTAGCAAAATTGTATCAGCATGTTTAGAGGCTTCTTCGGGTAAAGAAGTAACATGTAAACCACCTAATGCCACATACACACCTAGCTTCCGATAATGATCCGCAATCATATAAGCACGAAAAGCATTTGTGATATATACTTGTATGCATACCAAGTCAGGACAATCGTCCAATGACAACGACTCAACGTGTTGGTCAACAATTTCAACATCTTCGTCTTCATGAAAATGCGCTGCTAATGTGGCTAATCCAATAGGTGGAAATAGCGAATATTTGATTGGACGAAAATACCGACTATCTGCTTCTGTTAGCGAAGGAAGTATAAGTTTTGCTTTCATCGTCGAAAAACCTAGAGTAAACTTATTGCAAATGTACAACATTCAAGGAGTATATATCGCATCAGCAAATGAATATTTTATAGAGTTAATATTGAATTGAGTAGAGAATAAACC
>JAUNIJ010000117.1 GCA_030523485.1 Bacteroidales bacterium | reverse complement strand
AGCGCTCACGAAACTGAAACTCCCCACAAGAAATTATTTTCAGCATAAAAATTTTCGTGCGTCGCCACAAGAAACAATTGTTTCGTCGGTCCATTTTGTACATTAGTCGAATTAGTTTATCTTTGCAGACTCAAAAAACTCCGGTTCATACGGACAACCCAACATTCAGATGGACAGCAAAGAAATCAACGAACTAACGGTTCAAATTCAGAATCCAGCCACTCGTAACGCCGCCTTTTCTAAATTGGTAAAGTTGTTGTCGAAACCGCTCTACTGGCATATACGTAAAATGGTGTTGGTGCACGAGGATGCCGACGACGTGCTGCAAAACACCTTTATGAAAGCTTGGAAAGCACTCGACAGCTTCCGCGGCGACAGCCAAATAAACACCTGGATCTACCGCATTGCCACCAACGAAGCGCTCACATTCCTTGCACAACAGCGCATGAAAAATGTAACCTCGTCGCTCGAAATAGAAGAAGTGATGGTGAGCCGCCTCGAAGCCGACAGCTACTTCTCCGGCGATGAAGCCGCAAAGAAACTCCAGGAAGCAATAGTGCAACTGCCGGAAAAACAGCGATTGGTGTTCAACATGAAATACTTCAGCGACATGAAATATGAAGAAATGTCGGAAATTCTCGGCACCTCTGTTGGCGCACTAAAAGCATCGTATCACCACGCAGTGAAAAAAATTGAGGCCTACTTAACCAACACCGATTAAACCTTTACCCCACAACCACATCAAATAAGCAACGATACTTTTGAACATGGATAAATTTGATATAGAACAAGAGAAACAAGAAATGCCATTCAGCGTACCTGACGGCTATTTCGAAGATTTCGAAGCAAAAATACTGGCAGAAACCGTAGGCACCAAACAACCCGTGAGCCTATGGAAAAGAGTTCAGCCACTACTCTATGCAGCTGCTATGATTGTCGGCGTAATGTTTATCACTCGCGCTGCCATCAACCACACACAAAACAACACGGCCACCAACACCATCACGACAGCACAAAACGACGACAACACCGTCAGCGACAGCGTGCTACACCAAATCGTGCTCGACAACATGAGCGAAGAACAACTGGTGGAATTCATACTTGCATCAGCCGAATAACACCCTAACCACAACACACACGACATGAACAACATGAAATATCTCACACTCGCCCTACTGATTTTCACCGTAGCAACCACCTCGGCACAACTCTCAACAACCAAGCAAAACAGCGCTTGCTTAAAAGAGTTGGAAGCACAAAAAGTGGCTTTCATCACCGAAAAAGTAGGACTAACCACCGAAGAATCGGAACAATTTTGGAAAATCTACAACGAATGCAAAAAATCGCTCAACGAACTCAAAAAACAAGAAAAAGAAATTGAGGCACGCGTAAACGAAAATACTACCGAGTTGGAATACAAAGAGATACTCAAAGAACTGAGCCTACTTAGCGAAAAAAAACAACGCCTACGTCAATCGTACCACGAGAAATATCTCAAAATACTTTCTGCCAAAAAAGTATACCTATATTACGAAGCAGAAGAACAATATAAAGCATTGTTAGTAAACAGATTACAACGAAACGCAATCAACAAAGAACAAAAAGTCAAATAAAAATTTGGTGGGTGTAAAAAATTAATGTACTTTTGCACTCCCAAACCAATGGTACCTTGGCCGAGAGGTTAGGCACCGGTCTGCAAAACCGTATACAGCAGTTCGAATCTGCTAGGTACCTCCAGGAAGTTGCTCACAAAGCAACTTCCTTTTTTTTATTTCAACCCATTCACCCACAAAAGAATCGCACAAAAAACGCTACCTTTGCAGACTGAACAAAACAAACAACAATGCCTAAAGAAATAGAAAGAAAATTTCTGGTGACTAACGACAGCTACATGGCTAACAGCGAAGTACACCACATCATACAAGGCTACATATGCAGCGAAAACGACCGCGTGGTACGCATCCGAATCTACGACAACGATGCCTTTTTGACCATCAAAAATGCCACCATCGGATTCTCACGCGACGAATTCGAATACCACATTCCTTTAGCAGACGCCGAAACAATGCTTCGAAGCATCTGCCAACAACCTATCATTGAAAAATATCGTTACAAATTTATTTACGAGGGATTTATCTGGGAAATCGACCATTTCGAAGGCGACAACAACGGATTGGTAATCGCCGAAATAGAATTGCCAAACGAAAACACAACATTCACACTACCTCCATTCATTGGCAAAGAAGTGACCGGAGACACACACTACTACAACGCATGCCTCAACAAACACCCCTTTAACGAATGGAAAGATGAACATCTAAAAAACATGGGACTATGAAAAGAATACAATATATTTTATTAGTTGCAACAGCAACCATTTTATTCACTTGCTGTAGCAAAGAACGCAACGTGGCAATCACAGGAAATGTGAACAATGCAACATCGCAAATGCTCTATTTCGAACACGTTGGCGACAACGGACTCGAAATCATCGACTCCATAAAATTAAAGGAAAACGGGAAATTCCGATTTAAAACACCACGCGTAAACTACCCCGATTTCTACCGCATTCGCCTCAACAACAAAGCCATCACACTTGGCATTGACTCTTGCGAGCAAATCATCTTAACATGTCAAGCCGACGACTTCGATTACAACTACACCATCGAGGGCTCAGAATCGTCGAAAAAAATACAAACACTGAAATGTTCGAGCCGCGACGTATTCAAACAACTCGCCGACACAACAACAATGAAAACACTCGAACAAGCCGACTCAATCATCGAAGCACATCGCACTTTAGCAAAACAAATAATCATTGAAAACACAGCCTCGTCGGCAGCCTATTATGCTGTAGCACAAACCATCAACGGACACTACTACTTCTCCATCGACGACAAAAACGACCGCAAAATGTGGGCTGCCGTTGCCACTGCGCACAAAGTACATTATCCCGATTGTCAGCGCACAAAACGTTTGGAAGAAGCTGTCATCTCATCAATGCAGAACAACCTCAATGCCGAACTCCCCATACCAGACGAACAACTCGGTGCCATCAACCTTAGCTTACCCAACCGTGCTGGCGAAAATATTAGTCTAAACTCACTGCGAGGCAAGATTGTGCTACTCGACTTCTTTGCCTACAGAATCGACGGAGCAATCGCTTACCTCCGCTTCCTCAATCACCTCTACAAAACCTATCACGACAAAGGGTTGGAGATCTATCAAGTGTCGCTCGACGAAGATAAACTGTTTTGGGCAGAACAATCGAGAGAAATGCCATGGATTTCCGTACGCGACAACGACGCACCATATTGCAAAGCCATACTAACTTACAACATCAAATCAATTCCAACATCATTTTTAATTGATCGCAATGGTGATATTGTAGGACGTTTTGGTGCCGACACACTCGAAGAAGAAATCGAAAAATTGCTAAAATAATAACTTCACCCTACATAATGACGCCTTGGATTACTATAACGATATTTGCAGTCTATTTCATTCTGCTAATTGTTGTCTCGCGGCTAACCGCTAGCAAAGATAACGCCTCGTTTTTCCTAGGCAACCGTCAATCACGCTGGTGGGCAGTAGCCATTGGTATGGTAGGTGCTTCGGTGTCGGGCATTTCGGTGGTCTCGGTACCAGGCATGGTTATTCACTCTGGTTTCTCTTACATGCAAACCGTGTTGGGATTCTTTTTTGGCTATGTGGCTATCGCCTACGTGCTACTACCATTGTACTACCAGCTCAACCTCACCACTATCTACGGATATTTAAATCAGCGTTTCGGAACAACAACTCACAAGACTGGCTCAGGATTTTTCATCGTAGCAAAAATGGTGAGCGCCGCTACAAAATTATACGTCGTAGTGCTCGTCTTACAACGATTTGCACTCGACGCACTCCACGTGCCTTTCGGAGCAACCACCCTTGTCTGTGTCCTATTGATTTGGCTCTATACACACCGTGGCGGCATCAAAACCATTGTGTGGACCGATTTACTTCAAACCGTTTTCATGATTGCGGCCATCGTTTGCATGTTGGTGGAAATGTATCACCTTTTAGGCGGCAGTTTTTTACAATCCACCACCGAAGTATGTAGGAGCGAATTAAGTGATTGGTTTATTTGGAACGATTGGCGTTCGCCACGCCATTTCACAAAACAATTTATTAGCGGTATTTTTATCGTGATTGTTATGACTGGTCTCGACCAAGACATGATGCAGAAAAATTTGTCGTGTCGCAACCTGAAAGAAGCACAACGCAATGTAATTTCTTATGGTATGGCTTTCGTTCCAGTCAATCTACTTTTACTGATGCTTGGTGCACTGATGATTATCTACACGCAACGCAACGGCATCACATTACCAGAACATCCCGACGAAATGGTTCCGATGTTCGCCACCACCATTTTTGGAAAGGTAGCATCGCTTTGTTTCTTGTTAGGCATCATCGCCGCGTCATTTTCCAGCGCCGACTCTGCCCTAACCGCCATCACAACAACGTTTGCCGTCGACATCTTGAACATCCAACAATACGACAAAGCGAAAAGCGAAAAATACCGCAAACTTATCCATGCCGGCGTTTGCTTACTATTTGTTTGGGTCGTTCAAATTTTCCATCTCATAGACAACAAAAGCATCATTGACCTCATCTACACCATAGTCGGCTACGCCTATGGTCCGTTACTCGGATTATTTGCTTGCGGACTGCTCACAAAAATTAAGATTAACGAACGCTACGTTACTGCAGTTGCCATTTTAGCGCCATTGCTAACGTTTGTCATACAATACGTTACAAAACAACTTTGGAACTACTCGTTCGGCTACGAACTCTTACTTTTAAACGCATTAATCACCACCATCGGACTGTTCTTCATCCGACAAAAACAGACTATACAATGAACATAAAAACAGCCAAATTCGTCATGTCGAACACCGACTATCGTAAATGCCCCGCAGGCTTTATGCCAGAATATGCTTTCATCGGTCGTTCTAATGTTGGGAAATCGTCGCTCATCAACGCCTTAACACAACATCAAGGCTTAGCGAAAACATCACAAACACCTGGCAAAACACTACTCATCAATCACTTCCTAATCAACGACGCATGGTACCTCGTAGATTTACCA
>JAUNIJ010000116.1 GCA_030523485.1 Bacteroidales bacterium | reverse complement strand
GAAACTGAAATTTCCCACAAGAAATTATTTTCACCATGAAATTTTTCGTACATCGCCACAAGAAATTATTTTCGGCATGCAAAAAAAACAACATTACATCTCATTATCAGCGACAAAGCCAAACACACCACAACTAAAAATTGCGACACAACAACAAAAAAAAGAAAAACATCCTTACAACCATCACGACCAATAACACCACTAAAAACATAGAAAAGAAAACGCGAAAAAAAGAATTTTTTCAGCCGTAAAAAAACATAGAGAAACATATACAAACTTCCGAAAAGTATGTTTACATTTGCAATGGTTTTCAATGGGTGTACAAGTAGCCTGTAACTGCTTACCACTCAGTAGATAACCCTGAAATAAACAGACAAATAAACACACATAATTCATTTTAAAAAAAGCAGAAAATGAAAGCAAATGAAATCATGGCTGCTCTTGAGGCAAAACACCCAGGAGAAGCTGAATTCCTCCAAGCTGCTCGTGAAGTACTTGAAACAGTAGAAGAAGAGTACAACAAGCACCCTGAGTTTGAGAAAGCAAAAATCGTTGAACGCATGGTAGAACCAGATCGTATCTTCACTTTCCGTGTTACCTGGGTAGACGACAAAGGCGAAATCCAAACAAACCTCGGCTATCGCGTTCAATTCAACAGCGCCATTGGCCCTTACAAAGGTGGTCTCCGTTTCCACAAAGCTGTTAACCTTTCAATGTTGAAATTCTTAGGTTTTGAGCAAACATTCAAAAACGCTCTTACCACTCTCCCAATGGGCGGTGGCAAAGGTGGTTCTGACTTCGATCCAGTAGGCAAATCAAACGAAGAAATCATGCGTTTCTGCCAAGCTTTCATGCTTGAATTGTGGCGCAACATCGGTCCTGACACCGACGTACCAGCAGGTGACGTAGGCGTAGGTGGCCGTGAAATTGGTTTCCTCTATGGCATGTACAAAAAATTGGCTCGCGAATACAACACTGGCGTGCTCACCGGTAAAGGTGAAACATGGGGTGGTTCAATCCTCCGTCCAGAAGCAACAGGTTTCGGTGCTCTCTACTTTGTAAACCACGTATTGGAAACAGCAGGTCAAAAACTCGCTGGCAAAACAGTAGCTCTCTCTGGCTTCGGTAACGTAGCATGGGGTGCTGCTATCAAAGCAACAGAACTCGGTGCTAAAGTAGTAGCTATCTCTGGTCCTGACGGCGTTTGCGAAATCAAAGACGGCATCACCAAAGAAATGATCGACTACATGTTGGTAATGCGTGCTTCAAACCGCAACAAAGTACAAGACATGGCCGACAAATTCCCAGCAGCTGCTAAATTCACTGCAGGTAAAAAAGCTTGGAGCATCAAATGTGACATCGCTCTCCCATGCGCATTCCAAAACGAATTGAACGAGAACGATGCAAAAGAACTTATTGCAAACGGCACAATGTGCTGCTGCGAAGTTTCTAACATGGGTTGCACCGCTGAAGCTATCCACACCTTCCAAAAAGCAGGCATCCTCTTCGCTCCTGGTAAAGCAGTTAACGCTGGTGGCGTAGCTACTTCAGGTCTCGAAATGACTCAAAACGCTGCTCACCTCGCATGGAGCGGTGAAGAAGTTGATGCTAAACTGAAATGGATCATGTCTTCTATCCACGAACAATGCGTTCGCTACGGTAAGAAAGCTGACGGCACCATCGACTATGTTAAAGGTGCTAACGTTGCTGGCTTCATGAAAGTAGCTACCGCTATGTTGGAACAAGGCACTATCTAATCTTCTTTAGGAAGTAAACCTTAACAACTTCAAATAAAAAGAGGCGTCCCGTATGACTAATCATGCGGGACGTTTTTTTATTCCCTAAAAATGCGAAAACTCAAGCATTTTATTCAACACATTAAACAGTAACAAACCATAAATTTGCAGCAACAAAAAATTCCCCTTACACCCCACAAAAATTTGTAGAAAGCATTCTGTATCAAAAATAAGGTGTACCTTTGCAACTTGAACAAAAACGCTTATACAAATCCTCATGGAAAAGAAATATATTTTTAGACTAATGGTATCGTTAGCCCTCATGCTACTTCCAATAGTATGTAACGCACAACAAATACCAAACAGTGGTTTTGAAACATTTGAAGCCGGCTTTAATGGTGCTGGACAACAACCAGTAGGTTGGAAAGGTTCAAACGTAAAAAAGACCGTAATTGGCATCACCGTATCGCAACAACTTATCTATCAAGAGACAAGTGGACGAACGGGCAACTGCGTAAAAATTGAAAACAAAGCCGTTGGTGCAGCAGGCATCACAGAAGATGCACCCGCCTACATCTCACTTGGCACCCCCTGGGCTTATATCAGCGGATTAAACACAAGCAGTGCAACAGGTGGCACCGATGGTGGCATCAGTTTTACCTACTGTCCAGACACCATCGAACTATGGGTAAAACGCTCTTACCAAACCCAAGAGAACGCACATGCACTCATCTATTTATGGGCAGGCGAAAGCGTCGGTTCACAATATAAAACAAAAGGAAACAGCTGCGGCGGCGAGACACACCGCGATGAGGAATCAGACGTTCGTGGCACCAACACTTGTACCACCACACAATTAGCAACATTAATTGGTGTTGGCGAATGGATTAGTAACCAACAATACTCTACTTGGACGAAAGTACAAGCACCTATACAATATTATAGTAACACAACGCCAGAAAAAGTCAATGTCATCATCTCGTCGGCAGACTATCCCAATGGTCGCGACGCCACAAAAGTACACGACGGCTCAATACTATATGCCGACGACATGCGGCTTATCTATAGCTCACAATTGTCGGAAATCAGAATCGGCAACCACGCCATTGCCAACTTCGACCCAAACACATACAGCTACACCTACTCCTTAGGACAAGGTGCAACAACCGTTCCACAAACCATCACTTGCTATCGTAACGGACGACTAATTACAGGCAACGAAATAAGCATTAACTACGGTACAATAGGACAACCAACATCCATCACCGTTTATGCTCAAGACAACAGTAGTACACACACCTACAACATCACATTTGTAGCACAACAAAGTACAAACTCACGTCCTGCATCAATAGAAATTGACAACACGACAATCACAAACTTCAACGGCTACGTAACCAACTACAATGTAACACTCCCATACGGAACAACAACATGTCCAAACATAACAGTAACAACCGCTGAAGCAGGTCAAACTTACACCATTGGCACATGCACTGGCGTTCCTGGTACACAAACAGTAACTGTCTACGCAGAAGATCAAACAGTAAGCACCACCTACACCATCAACTACACAGTAGCTGCACTTACCGACAACACACTTCAAGGCATTAAAATCAACGGTACCCTACTAACCGATTTTATGCCAAACACCACAAACTATATTGTCGACCTTCCTTTAGGCACAACCACAGCACCTACCATCGAAGCTGTATCGGCATACCCGCAAGGCGAACAAGTAATTGTTATCACCAACAATGGATTAAATGGCGTGTCAACAATCAGCGTAACACCTGCTGGCACATCATTAACACGTGTCTATAGAATCACATTCCGAGTAGCCGCATCGTCGAACGCTTATCTTAACAACATTTTTATTGGTGGTGTTGCGCTCAATGGATTTTCGCCAACAACAACAAACTACACCATTACACTACCACGAGGCACTAACACCTTACCAACAATTACATGGACAACAGGTGATGCCGGACAAACCGTCACACTAACACAAGGTGGCGTGAATGGTGAGACAAGAATCGCTGTCACCGCACAAGATGGCACCATTGTCATCTATCGTCTTACATTCTCAGTAACAGAAAGCACAGAATCACGACTTTCTGACATCCAACTCAACCAAGTGTCGATTCCTAACTTCCACCCCGACACTCTAAACTATACTGTTGTACTCCCAATCGGCACAACCACACTACCTACAATAAATTGCATTAAGGGAGACTCACTGCAAACAATACGTGTGCTCACCGGAGGATTAAACGGAACAACAACAATCCGTGTGCTTGCAGAAAACACTGCTTACAGCACAACCTACACCATCGCATTCAGCGTTCAACAGTCAGCAGATGCAAAACTTACCGACATCACAGTAAACGGAACATCACTGAATGGTTTCGACCCCGACATATTACATTACACCTATATTATTCCTGACACAGCAACACACTGCCCAATTGTTGGCGTAGTAAAAGCAACACCAGGACAAAGCGTAATGATTGTGCAACCAGCATTGACAGGCACAGCACAAATTACAGTCACATCAGAAACGGGAAATTCATACAATATTTATACCATCGACTTCATCTACACACCATCAAACAACTGTGACCTTACCAGTCTGAGTGTTAATGGTGTTTCAGTAGCAGGGTTCACCCCAACAACAACCAATTACACTGTAAATCTCCCGAACAACAACACACCAACCATACAATACACAGTAGACGACAACAACGCATTTGTAACAGTAGTTGACAACGGCTCAAGTTCAACAGATATCATTGTAATGGCTGTTGATGGTACAACCAAAACATACCATATCGATTACACGATACCAGCAAGCAACAATGCCTTGCTTTCTGATATCAAGATATTCTACAATGCTGCCACAGGATTTGAATCGCTATCTGGATTTAGCAGCACGACATACACATACACAGAACAACTAGCTTGGCGTTCTAATACCGTTCCTGTCATTAGTCCACTGCCAATAGAAGAAAACCAAACTATTACTATCTATTATGGCAACATCAACGACACTACAACAATTCATGTAGTAGCAGCCGACGGAACGACATCACAAGATTACAAAATTTATTTCCCCGTAGAAAAATCGAGTATCTCAACACTAAGCGACATTAGCATCGATGGCGTTTCAATTGCCACATTTATCCCAACAACACTGCATTATGATATCGTGGTGCCATACACAACCGACAGCATCGGTTCAATCGATTACACCAAAGGATTGGCAACTGACGGTAGCATTATAAACGAACAAAATGTGAGTGTAACCAATAATGGCATCAACAAAACTTCCTCGATTGTTGTTGAAGCAGAATAAGGCACAACAACAAACTACACCATATCAAACACAAAATACATGAGTGCTTTTGATA
>JAUNIJ010000115.1 GCA_030523485.1 Bacteroidales bacterium | reverse complement strand
AAAAAATAAAACGACAACGTCGACCTCTTCAACAACTCTATTCTGTGTGTGTTGTTGGAGATGTTATCGATGTTGTCGTTTTGTGTTGTGCGTGTGTCTATCGCACGATGCCGCGTTCGGAAGCGCGCAGGAAGGCGAGAATCTCGTCGCGCACTGCCGATGGTGCTATGGTTTGTTCGATGTTGTCAATAGCTTCTTTCAGTGTCTGTTGACTTTGGTAGACGATGCGATAGATGGCGTGTGCTGTCTCTACGTCGTCTTGTGTGAAGTTGCGGCGGCGCATGCCTATGGCGTTAACACCGGCGTAGGTGATTGGTTCGCGTCCTACGGTGGCAAATGGTGGGAGGTCTTTGTTGACGCGCGAACCACCTTGTAGCATCACGTGTGCACCGATACGTGTGAATTGGTGAACCAGCGAGCCTCCGCCGAGCACAGCGTAGTCGCCCACCATCACTTCGCCTGCCAACTGAACGGCATTCGACATGATGATGTGGTTGCCTAACACGCAATCATGGGCAATGTGGCTATAGGCCATAATGAGGTTGTGACTGCCAATCACGGTCTTGCCTTTCGAAGCAGTGCCACGATGCACTGTGCTACACTCGCGAAGCACGCAGTGATCGCCGATAATGGTGTAGGTTTCTTCGCCTTGAAATTTGAGGTCTTGGGGTATGGCACCAACAACGGCGCCGGGAAATACCTCGCAGTGGTCGCCCATGGCGACGTGGTCATAGACTACGGCATGTGGGTGAAGGTGGCAGTGTGCGCCGATAACAGCGTTGCCCATGACAACGGCGTAGGCATCGATGTTGGCTGTGGAATCTATGGTTGCTTGTGGGTCAACGTATGCAAGTGGATGAATCATAGTGGAAGTGTGTGTTAGTATAGTGTGTTGAGTGTGTGGTGTTATTTGTTTTTAACAATTTGTGCCACCATTTCTGCTTCTGTCACGATTTTACCACCAACGAAGACGTAGCCCTTGATGTCGCTCAAGCCGCGGCGTATGGGCGATGTCAGCATCACTTTCATCACCATAGTGTCGCCTGGCACTACTTTATTGCGGAATTTCACGTTGTTGATTTTCAGGAAATAAGTAGAGTAGCGTTCTGGCTCTTCAACTTGCGATAACACCAATAGTCCTGCACTTTGTGCCATGGCTTCTATCTGTAGTACGCCAGGCATGACAGGTTCTTCGGGGAAGTGTCCGAGGAATTGCATCTCGTTGAATGTGATGTTTTTAACTGTTACAATGCTGGTTTCTGTGCGGCTGATTACTTTGTCGACCAAGAGGAATGGGTAGCGGTGTGGCAAGAGTTGTTTGATGCGGTTAACGTCCATCAGCGGAGCATCTTCTGGGCGATAGATTGGGGTAGCTGTCTCAAGGCGTTTGATGTCTTTGCGTAGTTTCTTAGCAAAGGCGGTATTGGCAGTGTGTCCTGGCATGGTGGCAATGACGCGTCCTACCAGTCGTGTGCCAATGAGTGAGAGGTCGCCGAGGAAGTCAAGAAGTTTGTGACGTGCAGGTTCGTTGGCGTTGGCGGGTGTGTTGCCTATGTAACCGATGGCATCGGCTTTCGGACATGGCTTGCCCAACTGTGTTGCTATTTTTGTCAGCTCGCTTTCATCTATTAGTCGGTCGTAGACAACCAAGGCGTTGTCGAGGTCGCCTCCGCGTATTAAACCCATTTCTGCCAATGGTGCCAACTCGTGTACGAAGACGAATGTGCGTGCTGAGGCTATTTCGCTGGTGTAGTTGTCGAGGGTCTCAAGTGTGGCAAATTGGTTGCTCAACACGAGTGAGTCGTATTCTACCTGAACTTGTAGACTGAGATGGTCGTCGGGTAGAATCATAATTTTCGTACCCGTTTCTGTATTTTCGTAGGTGATTTTTTGTGTCACAACGTAGTCTTCGCATTCGGCATCTTGTTGTTGGATGCCTGTTGCTACGATGGCGTTGGTGTATGGTTTTGCGCTGCCGTCGAGTATAGGTAGTTCGGCGCTGTCGAGTTGAATGAGTGCGTTGTCGATGCCCATTGCATAGAGTGCAGAAAGGCAGTGTTCGACAGTGCATACTTCAACATCGCCTTTTGTTAACACGGTGCCACGTGTTGTTTTCGTAACGTGTTCTGCCAAAGCCTCAATGCAAGGTTGGCCTTCGAGGTCGGTGCGTTGGAACACGCGTCCAGTGTTTGGCTCACCAGGAAGGATGGTGAGGTTTACTGCTTTGCCTGTGTGGAGTCCTTTACCAAAAAAGGAGATGGGGGCGTTTATGGTTTGTTGTTTTGCCATAATATTATAATATGTGTGTTTTGTGCTGTGTTGGTGTGGTGTTTTGTGCTGCTGTGGGTTTATTTCATTTTTTCGACGATGGTGCTGAGTCGTTCTACTTCTTTTTGAAGTGTTCGCAACTGTTGTAGCAGTTCGGGGGTTTGGCGTTGTGCTATGGCAGAGCGTCGGAAAATGCCGACGGGCATGGCTGGAGAGCCTTGCCAGGTTTTACCAGGTTCTTTCACAACACTGGCAACACCAGTCTGTGCACCAAATATAGAGCCTTGAGCTATCTCGAGGTGTCCAGCAACGCCTACTTGTCCCGCAAAAATGCAGTGAGGTGCTATTTTTGTGGAGCCTGCTACACCTGTCTGTGCTGCCATGGCGGTATGTTCGCCAATTTCTACGTTATGGGCTATCTGCACGAGGTTGTCGAGTTTTACGCCTTGCGCGATGTGTGTCACGCCCATAGTGGCACGATCGATGGTGGTGTTAGCGCCAATTTCTACGTCGTCGTCGATTTTTACGTGTCCGATTTGTGGTATTTTGTGGTAGTGTCCCTCGGCATCTGGTGCGAATCCGAATCCGTCGGCACCGATAACAGCGCCAGCGTGCACGATGCAACGCTTGCCCAATTCGGTGTGGTCGTAGAGTGTGGCATGGGCGTAGACAATGGAGTCGTCGCCTATGATTGATCCCTCTCCAATAAAGACGTGTGGATAGATGCGTGCGTTGCGGCCGATGTGTGCCCCATGTTCTACGACGGCATAAGCACCGACATAGGCAGTGGCGTCGATGTCGGCACCTTCTCCGATGGCTGCGAGTGGGTCAATGCCTGTGCGTGTTGCTTGCATGTTTTGCACCATGGTGAGCAGCTGGGCTAAGGCAGCATAGGAGTCGGGTACACGAATCAGTGTGGCTTCGATGGGGTGTTCTGCCGTGAAGTCGTTGTTGACTAGTACGATGGAACTTTTTGTGGTGTAGATATAGTGGGTGTATTTTGGATTGGAGAGAAAGGATAGTGCGCCTGGACGTCCCTCTTCGATTTTGGCAAAGTCGGACACGCGTGTGTCGTTGTTACCTTCAACAGTACCACCGAGAAATTCGGCTATTTGTTGTGCTGTAAATTCCATTGTTTTCTTTTAGTTGTTTGTTGTCGGGTCGGTGGTGTGTTGCGTGTTGTGTTGTTGGGGTAGTGGAAGTCCTTCGCTTGGAATGTAACACAGAAAGACCCGTATAGTTTTATGATTGAGAATCGTTGGATTCATGCTGTCGCCTACTTGCGAGAGTTCTTTGATGTTACCATCACTTGTTAGGATGCCGATGCCGCTGTTGTCGGTGTCATAGGTTCCTTGTCGTACGATACGCTCGGCAAAGAATAATTCTGCCTCATCGGTGGTGATGCCGAGGGTGTTGGCGTAGTGCTTGCGTATGTTGTCTTTCTCATGTGCGGTCATTGGCTGTTCTAGTGTTATGACTTTCATGAGTTTACGGTTCAACAAGCATCGGCTGAGCATGGCGAGTATTTGGTCGGGGTGCGACTGCCACACTTTGATGGCGGAGAGGAGGTCGTTGTCGTCGAGGTTGGTGAAATGGTGCAGAACCATGATGTCGGTCTCGAACGACTGTGCATTGCGTTCTGCTTCGAGAAAGTAATGTAGTGCTGGAGTGGCAAACACCTCTTTGCCTTGCATGCATAGCTGCTTGGCGCGACGTAGTATGCGAATCAGCAATTCTTCAGCTCCGATGGAGGTTTTGTGTAGGTAGACTTGCCAATACATGAATCGTCGTGCAATGAGGAAGTTTTCGATGGAGTAGACACCTTTGCGCTCGACAACGAGACGGTCGTGATGCACGTCGAGCATCTTGATGATGCGTGCTGACCCGATTTCTCCTTCAACAACACCTGTGTAGAAGCAGTCGCGACGCAAATAGTCAAGACGATCCATGTCGAGTTGACTGCTGATGAGTTGGTGAAGAAATTTGCGTGGGTATCGGTCGCGGAATATTTCTAATGCCATTGTCAGTTTCCCACCTATCTCTTTGTTGATGGCTTCCATCAGGCGTATCGAAATTTCTTCGTGGGTGATGCCGCTGAATAGGGTGTGTTCTAACACATGCGAGAAAGGTCCGTGTCCTATGTCATGTAGGAGAATGGCCGCCATGACGCCGTTGGCTTCGTCGGTGGTGATGGTGTGTCCCTTGCCACGAAGTTGTTCGATGGCTTCGGTGGTAAGGTGGAGCGCACCCAATGAGTGTTGAAAACGAGTGTGTTGGGCTCCTGGGTAAACGTAGAATGCCAAACCTAATTGTCGGATGCGGTTCAGACGTTGGAAGTAAGGGTGCTCAATGAGGTCGTAGATGAACTCATTGGGTATGTTGATGAACCCAAAGACTGGGTCGTTGATAATTTTGCGTTTGTTGCTTGCCAATGTCGGTAAGTGTTTGTCGTTTTTTTTGCTTGTGTCACATGACAATAACGAATGGGTGTTGTCAGAGACTTGCAGATTTTGTTGTTGTTATTCGTATAAATGACTTTAGCTCGCAAAATTACATATAAAATCTTATACTATAAGTATATGAATGGAGAAAAAACGTTGCTTTGTATGAATCGCTGTTGTTGGGGTAAACAAAAAGGAATCCTTTGCAGACAAAAGATTCCTTAAGTTATTGGATAAATAGGATGTTTCTCTTTCTTTTATGGGTAACCACCCCAACCAAAGTTTAAAACGTCTTGTTCCATATATAAGACGTCGTCTTCATAGTATTTACAGTTTTCTAATATCCAAAGGAGTTCGAAATATTCCCAACCAGTAATAAGACTGTCTCTATTGACCTTGATTTTAAGGTTGTTGCTGTTATTAATTTGTTCAATAGTGTATTTATGGT
>JAUNIJ010000114.1 GCA_030523485.1 Bacteroidales bacterium | reverse complement strand
CGAAAATAATTTCTTGTGGAGAGTTTCAGTTTCGTGCACGCTGAAAATAATTTCACGCCGAGAGTTTTGAAACCATTCTTTCTGACACAAAATTTGAACAGAGAGTAGCAAGCCGATAAGAGAACACACAAACATCGTTTTATCGTCTTAGGGTAATACAATGCAACAAAAAATCCCCTTTCCGTCTACACCACAGAAGGAAAGGGGAAAACGTGGTTGTTTAAATAACAACCACCCTTAAATAATACACTTATGAGATTGTTTTATCACTGATATTTAGATTTATTCGGCAGTGCACTGTCCGTTGCAAGGTTTATTCTCACAAGGAACAGGTTGAAATTCGCGCACATCACCGCTGGCAATCACAGGTTTCCAGAACATGGTGATTGGCGACCAACGATCAACAACAAGCGGCAATGAGACAAGAGCACGACATGGAGCGAGCACGTTCGACTCCATAACAATGGTTGATGCATTGTCTAAACTTTGTGCTATGGCACCCATAGTCAATGTGATTGAATCGCGTAGCACATTGCCATTTTCGTCGAAAGGTGTAGCGAGCAGTATCGCATTTTCTACCTCCGTACCATCCGACATCGTAAGAAGAGCATTAACCAAAATATTGGCAGAATTAGGCGTAATCACCTGCGACAAATAATTGAAACGCAGCTTTTCATCGCTTACAAGAGCATAGCTCCTCACTGTTTCCAACGTAGCATCTAACAATGCAGAGATGTCGACATTAGTGCTGATGTCGTCGCTGTTTTTTCTATGATGTTGGTGCATTCTTTGCACGATTGTACCATGCCATTGAAGACGTCGTATTGCAAGAAGCATGCATCATTAGAACATGAGGGGTCAACACGCACACGAATGAAACGTGCTTGATAACCATTTTCTTCTTCGGTGACTTGTTTTTGTTTGTTGTTGCAACCTACAAGCACCACGCTACACAGCAGCAGCAGATAAACAAAATTTTTCTTCATAGTTGTGTTATTGAAGTTAAGAATTAAACTTAGGTATTAGAGCAATAAAACGAAACACATCACTTATACGTCTATTTTATTGCGACAAGAATAATTAATTTGATTTAATACATCTTGTTGATGCAAAGATAACCTATATTTTCGTAAATCATCCATTTCTCATAGACTTTAACCTTTTAATATAATTCCACAGGCAGAGCCAAAGTCAACCGTCATTTTACGTTTCAAACAATCAATTCTCCCACCTATTAACAAAATTCGCCGGCAAGAGGTCAAAAAAAAAGGAGCAGACCAGTTTTTGGTCTACTCCTTTTAATGTCTTCTTTTGGAAATAAAGTCGATTATTTATTCTCTTTAGCGATTTTGCAAGCTAAGTCATAAATAGTTGTATCGTCTAAAACAACTAAGCCACCATCAGGACCTGGTTCGATGTGAACACCACATCCGTCACCTTCTTTATAGTTTTGTCCACCGAAATAGTTACGAACGGTGTCAGCACTGATTCCTAATTCGTCGGCAATGCGTTGCATTGTGCCGTGTGGCAGACTGTCTTTCAGCTTGCGCAATTCATTAAATGTGATTGTCTTAGTCATGATGTAATATGATTAAGGGGTTGTACAATTTTCCTATTTTTTTGTTGTTGTAAATGTACCACTTTTTTCTGATTCTAATCGCGTTATAACGTATTTTTTTCTATTTTTTTCATTTCCTTACCTATGAGTTAGTTTATCAGCCTTTTAACCAACGATAAGGTTATAAAAAGTGTTATGAAAAAGAGCGGCTACTAATAGCGTAATCAAGAATGTTATGGTAAAAATATGTTCATCGGTTCTTTCGACTTGTCGACTGATTCGGCACAATTGTGGTTGCACTTTTGCAATGGTGGCATAGGTTCCCCAAGCAATAAGAGCGCCCGACAAAGCGCCACAGAGGATGTCGGCAGGGAAGTGAACAGCAAGATAGATACGGCTATAACTCGACAGTAATGCCCACAGGAAAGCTGTTGTCGACAAGAGTGGTTTGCGCGTGGTGAGTGCAAGAAATGTGGCGACAGCAAAGCCGTTGGCAGCATGTGACGACACAAAGCCGAAGGCACCACCACGATAGTTGTTCACCACATGTACCATGGTTTCGAGTCCCGGCGTATGGGTTGGACGAGGGCGTGCTACAAGCGGTTTGATGATGCCAGAAGCAAATTGATCGGCTAAAACAATGACCATGGCCAAGAACAAGAAGTACCAAAGACTTGCTTTTCCCATACGTCGATAGCAGATAAAGAGTAAGACGGCTGCCAGCGGCAACCATGTTACAAGGTGCGTGATGATATAGAAAAAGTGATCGAAAAATGGCGAGTTGAGACTATTGAGAAATAGCAGCAATTCTTCGTCAAGATGTACGAGTGTGTCAATCATTTAAATAGGTTGAATGGTGGATGTAGGTAGCCAACCAACTTGTCCGTCGGCAATTTTTATCTTTGACCACGTACCCAAAGCATCTTGACGCTCTACTTTGGTGCCTTCATGAAGCACGAAGATTTCGGTGCCGCTTTCATCGGGTGAGCTTTTCACTGTCACAGAACCGGTCATAACGATAGCTTCAACACGCTGTTCGATGTAACGTTTTTGATGTTGCGCAAAGATGCCAAAGACGATTACAAAAAATAAACAAATAGCGCTGATGGTGAATGCTATTTTACGGAGTGTGATGGCATGTCCAAACACATAAAGAAAGAATGCAACCAACATCAGTAGGAAGCATGCAACCGATAAGGTGCCCCACGTGTCGGCAGGAAGCGAACGGCTAAGTTTACGGAAGAATGTGTTAAGGAAGAACGTGCTGTTGGCATCGATACGATCGGTGATTTGCTGATTCACGAAATCGAGATTGAATTTAGCATCGGCATGTCGTGGATTGAGACGTAAGGCACGTTCGTAGTTTAGGATTGCCTTTCCGAGTTCTCCCTGTTTATAGAGTGCATTACCATAATTATAGTATAGGTCAGCCGATTCGTTTTCCTCTAACAGTGTATTATAGATTTCGGCTGCTTCAGCATAGTTGCCGTTAGCATAGAGTTCATTGGCTTGTTTAAGTTGTTCGGTGGAAGCCAAGCAACACGAGCCGCATAATATGATAAATGATAGTATTGCTAATATCTTCTTCATAGACAAAGATTATTTGTTGGTTCTAACAATGGTATCTTCTAAACGCGATATCATCTGTATACTATTATTATATATATTAGACATGGCGTCGTGAGAGTTTTGCATTGGTGCATATCTCTCGTATTCGCATGCATTGAGTAGTGCAATGAATTCGTCTGCCATTTCTGTAGTCACGCCATTAGAGGTTAATTCTTGTGCTACGTTTTCTTTGCTGAGTGCAGAGGTTGGGATGGAGAGTTTGTCGCAAAGATAACCCCATAATGCTTTGAGTATTTCGTCGTAGAATTCGTTTTTCTTACCTTCTTTCATGAGCGCATCGGCGGTTTTCAGGCGTTTTACAGCCACTTTATTGGCTTTTTTGGATTTCACATGAGCTACATTGGCATTTTCTCGTGCTTGTTTACGGAAAAAGATTAACAGAGCCACCGCTAAGATAAGAGGTACGAGGTAGGCCAACCAATATGAGAATGATCCAACCCACAACGATTTGCGTGGTGAGAGTTTGAGGTTGTCGGTATTGATGTAACGAATGTCGGTAGCGATGGTTTTCACTTGCTCCTGATTATTGGAATAGTTCACCGATTCCTCCGATGTTGTTCCTGTACCTTTGTTAACTGTTAGTTGGAATCCATCGCATGTAAGTTGTTTGTAGCTGTCACTGGCGAGGTCGAAGTAAGAGAGGGAGAAACCCGGAATTTTGAATTCGCCAGGATGACGAGGGATGGCAAGATATTCTATAGTTTTTGAACCTACCATGCCTTCACCCGATGTGCGATAATCCTGACGTACTGTTGGTTCGTAGACTTCGAAATCGGCGGGGAAGTCTATTACCGGGTTTTCTATCATTTTCAAGTTTCCTGTTCCTTTGAGTGTGACTTTGATGGTAACAGGTTCGTTGGCAGAGAGTTCGAGTTTGTCAATCTCAGTAGTCATCGACAGTTTGCCAACGCCATTACAAAAATCGGCAGGTTCAGGATTAGGTAGTGCTTGTACGTTGATGGTCAGAGCTTTTGAACTCAAGGCTTTTTCTACCTCGTTAAACACAGGCACGATACCAAAGAAGCTACGTTGCTGACCAACTTGAACACGAACAGCAGCAGTCAGTTTCATTGGTTCAATGGTTAGTTTTCCGCTTTTCTGCGGGAAAACAACCATTTGTTTAAGGATGGATGTGTTGTAATTTTTACCGTTGTAATGCTCTACCCCATTACGTCGAGAATCGTCGACGTCGACTTCTTGTGTAGTAAATCCCTTTAAGTCAGGGAATTTTACGTTATCAATGCTGATAACATCAACTTTATAAAACAATTTGTAGGTCAGCATCAATGCTTCTTGTTCTCTCACATTGGTTTTCGACACTTGTGCGAGCAAGAAGAGATTATCGGCGGTAATTTGCTGTGAATTGGCGACTTGTGCTTGAGGTTGCGCGTTGTTTTGTCCCTTACTGCCCTCTTCTTGCGGAAGTACATTTATGGTGAGAGCATTGGATTTGTAAGATGCACCATCGATGGTGGCTGTAGCCGCAGGTATTGTGTGTTTACCCACAGTTTTGGCGCGCAACACATAGGTGACGGTATAAGAAAAAGAGGATGTTTGATGACCATTTATAAATTGTACGCTTCGACTTTGCGAAATGGAAGGACCTGCAAGAATTTCGAAATGTTCCAATTCTGCCAAACGCACATCGTTAGCTTTTTGGTTTAGGACATAAGAAAGTTGGAATGGGTCACCAACGACGACATCTTTTCTATTTACTTGGGCATTAAATTCGACTTTTTCGTCAGCAAAGATAAAGCTTGTGGCGAAGAGTTGAATAATAATCAGAAGTATTTGTTTAGTATATTTTTGCAACATAAGTATTACCAATCTTTTTCTACTTTAGAACGTTTAGCCATGCGAGCCTCTTTCTCCTTTACTTTATCTTGAGTGTCTTTTTCGTCTTGCTGAAGCATTTGCAACAATTGTTCTGCTTTTTCTTTCGACAGGTCTTGTGAAGATTGCTGTTGCTGTTGCTGTTGTTGCTGTTG
>JAUNIJ010000008.1 GCA_030523485.1 Bacteroidales bacterium | reverse complement strand
GTGAGAAACGATTCGGAGAACGTCGCGATGGCAACACACGTTTCGGTGAACGACGTGACGGCGAAAAACGGGTCGGCGACCGCCGCGATGGAGAGAAACGCTTTGGCAATCGTCGCGATGGTGAGAAACGCTTCGGACCAAAACGCGACGGTGAACGCAGAGACTTCAAACCACGTCGACAAAACTTCAACAACGACAACGACTAAATAAACATACGCATCAATGGATAATTTTGCAGGCCTTACGCCACCACTTTCCGACTACGCTACCGCCCACACCGTAGTGACTCCCGTGCCTTACGACGCCACCAGCAGCTGGGTGCACGGCGCAGAAAAAGGTCCGGAAGCACTTCTTGAAGCTTCCGTACAATTGGAATGGTACGACACCGAGACGCACACACAAGCACACCTCAACGGCATACACACCGCAGAAGCAATAGCCGTAGACGAAACCACCACCCCCGAACAACTGGTGGCTGATGTCGAGCAACGTGTATCGTCGATTCTCGACGACAAGAAATTTCCGCTCACCATTGGCGGCAATCACACCGTCAGCATCGGTGCGTTCCACGCCATGAGCAAACGCTATAAGAACCTGACAATACTGCAGTTTGACGCACACTCCGACCTCCGTAAGAGCTACGAAGGTACGCCTTTGAGTCACGCTTGTGTCATGACACACGCAAAAGCACTCTGCCCTATCACACAAGTTGGCATCCGTAGCATGAGCGAAGAGGAGACCCCTTGTTACGACCCACAACGGATATTTTGGGCACAAGACCTCTACTTCGACCGCGACGGACAGTGGGAAGAAAAAGCCCTTGCTACACTCAGCGAAAACGTCTACATCACCTTCGACCTCGATTGCTTCGACCCCTCTTTCCTCCCTTCAACAGGCACACCAGAACCAGGCGGATTACAATACTTTCAAGTACTGCATTTCATGCGTAAAGTGTTTGCAAACCGCAACGTCGTAGGTTGCGACATCGTTGAACTTTGTCCGAACCCCCATCATCATGCGAGCAACTATGTAGCAGCCCGTTTGGCCTACGCCATGATAACTTACAAGCAACAGCAAGACGGAAAGTTATAAGCGAAAAAAAGCCCTCGATAGAATTTGCTTATCGAGAAAAAAAACACTAAATTTGCAAGCGATAAACAACTACAAAATATAACAATAAATTTATCACACAATGAAACAAATTCTTGGCCCAATTATTGAGATTATCGGTGTAGTTATCCTGATAATATACAGTCAGATGACACGTCCATCAAACACAATACTAGTCGTTGCATTAGTATTCGTACTACTTGGACTATTCGTACACGTTATTCTCAACAAATTTTCAAAAAATTAGGTCAGTACAACGTACATAATCAAAGCGCAAAGGTCGTCATAGCAACATGGCGGCCTGCTTTCGTAAAATACGACCAGGCAGACAATCAGACAAAAGAGCATAAAAATAAATAGCAATGAACAGTTTTTACGATTTGGCAAAGAACCGCCGAAGCATTCGCAAATACCAAGCCCAAGCAGTAGAACAAGAGAAAATCGACTCGATACTCCGCACCGCATTAATGTCGCCAGCATCAAAACGGACAAACGGTTGGGAGTTTGTGGTCGTAGACGATAAAACGACACTCGAGGCAATGTCGAAATGTCGCCCTGCAGGCAGTCAATTCGTAGCCAACGCCCCTATGGCCATCGTGATATGTGCCGACCCCGAGAAGAGCGACGTATGGTTTGAAGATGCATCTATCGCAGCAACCTTTATTCAATTGGCAGCCGCCGACCTTGGCTTAGGCTCATGCTGGGTACAAGTTTACTCACGCATGTACAACGACACAACAACAGCCGAAGACTATCTCAAGCCATTGCTCAACATACCATCTCATCTTCACGTGCTAAACATCGTAACGTTAGGCTACAAAGACGAGGAACGTCAGCCCTACAACGAAGAGAAACTGCTATATAACAAGATTCACAAGAACCAGTTTTAAACATTTGTGGAAAAGAAACGGCACAATCGCATCGTGATTATTGGCTCCGGCAACGTAGCAACCCACGTTACAACAGCACTAACGGCGTTGGGCGACCACATTGTTGAGGTTTACAGCCACACACTTGCTCATGCCGAGACACTTGCCAAAAAAATTGGTGCTAAAGCAACATGCCAACTCAGCACCATCGACCCAACAGCAGATTTCTACATCTACGCCGTGTCCGACAGTGCGCTGAACGACGTTGTTGCGCAGATGCCCGAATGTCAAGGCATTCACATGCACACATCAGGCACCATGCCACTGAATATTTTCGACAGCCACCAACAACAATACGGTGTATTCTATCCCCTACTATCGTTTTCGAAAACAGCTACCATCGATTGGAGCAACGTGCCATTTTTCATCGAAGGAAACAGCGATGTCACGAAAGACAGAATTGGCGAATTGGCAAAACGTTTATCTCCAATCGTATTCAACGCCGACAGCGAGACACGCCGCACACTTCACCTATGTGGCGTGTTGACCAACAATTTCAGCAACGCACTCTACAACATAGCCGACGAACTGCTGAAAGAAAAAAACATCCCCTTCCAAGTATTATTGCCGCTACTACAGCAAAGCATCAGCAAACTGTCACAGTTGAGCCCCTACGAAGCCCAAACAGGTCCTGCGTTAAGAGGCGACACCGCTGTGACAAACGCACACATCGCGATGCTGCAACAACATCCACGTTGGCAAGAGATTTACAAACTACTCACAGAAGAAATTCAGGAATCACATGGTTAACTTCAAACGCTCACTTGAGCACATCAAAGCCTTTGTATTCGATGTCGACGGTGTACTGTCACCCGTCACTATTCCTATGTCGCCCACAGGCGAACCGTTACGAATGGCAAACATACAAGACGGTTACGTGCTACAATTAGCCGTAAAAAAAGGGTATCCAATAGCCATCATCACCGGTGGCATAGGCGAAGCCGTTCGCAATCGTTTCAGTGTGTTAGGCGTGAAAGACATCTACATGGGAGCCGGCTATAAGATGGAAGCTCTCAACCATTTTCTTCAAGCATACGACCTCAAACCAGACGAAGTGTTATACATGGGCGACGACATCCCCGACTACGAAGTAATGCGTTACGTAGGCGTTCCATGTTGTCCTGCCGATGCCGTGCCCGAAATCAAATCGATAGCATGTTACATCTCACCTTACCGTGGCGGCTACGGATGTTGTCGCGACGTCATGGAGCAGGTTCTAAAAGCACAGGGACAATGGATGAACAACGCTGAAGCATTCGGATGGTAAACCACATAAACAAACAACCTATGCTACGACTCATACGATACAAGAACCTCATATTCACAGCACTACTACAACTGTTGGTGTACGGTTGCATCATACTTCCCACCCTACAATCCTATCAATTCGACGAATCGTTGGGCATTGTGAAACTGCTCACCTTAGTGCTCAGCACCGTCTTCATCACAGCAGGTGGCTACGTCATCAACGACTACTTCGACCTAAAAATCGACCGCATCAACCGTCCTGATAAAGTCATTGTTGGAACACTCATCACCAAAGAGCAAACCATGAAACTCTATCAAGCACTCACCATCACAGGTATTGCGCTTGGCATCTATCTTGCCTTTTCGCTCAAATCCATCACATTGGGATTCATCTACATTGTCGTGCCTGGTATGCTGTGGTTTTATTCATCCAGCTATAAACGCATGCTCATTGTCGGCAATCTTATCGTAGCATTCTGCGCTGCCCTCGTGCCGCTCATGCCTATGTTGGCAATGCAACAAATACTTGAGACCAACTGGTCGTCGGACATCTACAACACGCCCATCATACGTGAACTCTACACCTTCGTTGGCGTCATAGCCATCTTTGCTTTCCTTTGGACATTCATCCGAGAAATCATCAAAGACATGCAGGACGTGTACGGCGATCGCGAGTTGGAATGTCACACCATTCCTGTAGTCTGGGGTGGAAAGACAGCGCGCATCATCGTCATCGCACTCATCGTAATCACCTGCGCCCTACTGATTTGGTTATCCACCAAAGCCGACATCGGACACAACACCACACTCACGTTAAAATATGCCGTCTGGGGCATCGTGTTGCCATCGGTATGTCTCATAGGCATACTGCTAAAAAACGACCTCTCGGCACCACGCAACGCCTCCAATCTCTGCAAATTCATTATGCTTATCGGCACGTGCTACTGCATTGTTTATAACATCATGATGGCACAAGGCTACGATGTCACACTATTTGGACTATTTAAACTAGCATAACGCCCCTCATGCTCGACAACTATCATATCGTTCTGGCCTCCAACTCACCACGTCGCAAAGCACTGCTCACCGACCTCGGCATCCCCTTTGAAGTGCGCATCGTCAAAGGGTTGGAAGAGAGCTATCCGTCGACCCTGCAAAGCGAAGAGATACCGCAATATCTCTCGCGTCAGAAAGCAGAAGCATACCTTGCTACCATGGCTGACAACGACATGATTATCACCGCCGACACCGTAGTCGTTCTCGGCGGATTAGTGCTGGGAAAACCAGCCAACGAACACGAAGCGCACCAAATGCTAACATCCTTATCGGGTCGAACACATGAGGTAATCACCGGCATCACCATCACGACAAAACAAAGACAACACACCTTTGCCGTCAAAACAAAAGTAACCTTCTGCACACTGTCGGAAGAAGAAATCAACCACTACATACAACACTACCACCCACTCGACAAAGCAGGAAGCTACGGCATTCAAGAGTGGATCGGTTACGTTGGCGTTGAGAAAGTAGAAGGTTCATATTTCAACGTTGTAGGACTCCCCATACAACAACTTTATCAAACACTTAAACATTGGGAAGATGAAGCATAACACCATACGACACCAAATATTTCACCTTGTGCTCATCGCATTAGCACTACTGATGGCGACACCACAAGCAGAAGCCAACAAACGCAAAACACGCACCGCCGACAACGACACGATACAAAGTGCCGACTCAACCATACTCGCCTACAACGACAGCCTAATCGTTGCAGCACGACACATCGACTCCATCATCAACTACGGCAAGCGATTCATCGGAACACCCTATCGCTACGGGGGCTCCGTGCCAGGCGGCTTCGACTGTTCTGGCTTCATGATGTTTATCTTTGGCAAATTCGGACACATCCTGCCACATAAAGGTTCGCTACAATACCAAAACACAGTGCCCGTGCTCACAGAAAACGCCACACGCGGTGACCTTATTTACTTCGAAGGACGCAGCCACAACAAAAATATCGGACATGTTGGCGTAATCACAGAGAAACTTCCCGACGGCTCATTCAACTTCCTGCACTCATCCACCTCTAAAGGCGTAGTCATCGACAACACAAAATCTGACTATTATTCCCGTCGCTATCTCAAATGCTCACGCGTAGTAGCACCATTCCGACGCTCACCAGGAGAAATGATTTACGCCGAAGCACTGCAAAACGACTCTACACTATCAGCGAACGACTCCATCGTCATCGTCTACGAAAAACAAACGGTGACGGAACCGGCAAAATATCACACCGTGAAATCGGGAGAGACACTCTCGTCGATAGCTCGCAAATACGGCACCACCGTTGCCAACATACAGAAACTCAACAAACTGTCGGGCGACTTCATTGCAGAAAAACAACGCTTGAAAATTCGCAACAGCTACACCAAAACCATTGAAGTAGCAGTGCCAAAACGTGTGTCAGACCTCCCACAAAACGACGAAGACAACAACACAACCACGGCAACCAACAACCTCGTAGTGAAACACACCGTGGAAGCTGGTGAGACACTCACCTCGTTGGCACGCAACTACAAAACAACCGTAGCAGACATTCAACGACTCAACGGACTAACCACCAGTTCGATACACGCAGGCGATGTGCTGATTGTCAGAGACGACAGCAACAAAGCAAACAACACGACTACGACCAACAAAAACAACACAGAAAATCAAACAACCACCGAAACAGCTGCTTTGGGCGAAAAACAAATCGAAGCGCCACAACCAGAAGAGCAAAAAGAGGTGAAGCCAACAGATGAAACCGCACAAAAAACCAAAGAAGAACCCACCACCTACACTGTGAAACAGGGCGACACACTTTGGAAAATAGCCAAAGCACACAACACTACAGCTGAAACACTGAAACAACTCAACAACCTCACCAACGACCATCTCAGCATCGGTCAAAAACTCAAACTGAAATAATACACACTCAACAATATGTTAGAAACACACCGACTCATCTTGCGCCCATGGCGCCTCTCCGATGCCCCAAAACTCTACGAGGCATTACAAAACACCACCGACAACGACTATATGCCATTGCCACACTTCAAAGACGACAAAGAAGCACGCGACTACATTATCAACACACTCAGTAACAAGACACAATTTGCTGTTGCCGACAAAGAGAGCGACATCATCGTTGGCGGTGGCACCGTAGCACTGACTCCCGACTCAGAAGAACTACCAAAATGCGGTGACGATGGATTCCTTGACTTTTGGATTGCCACCGACAAACGTCATCAAAACCTCGCCGACGAACTGGTGGAAGTGGTGCTCAGCGAAGCATTCATCACACTAAAAGTGCGCAGTCTATGGTGCCGTGCCATAGCAGCCAACTACGCAGCTCACAACCTGCTCATGGAACATGGATTCCTGCCAAGCGAACAATACTCACGCACCTTTACCAACATCGACGACGAAAAAGCTACCGACATACTTTACCTCACCGCCAACAACTGGGCATCGCATTGGGGCATCACACTCGACGAATAAACACCAACAAACATTGACGTATGGGAGACAACACTAAAAAGAAGACGCTACTGCAACGAATCACACACGAAGTCAAGAAATTTCTCTACAACGAGAAACTCAAACAACGACTCTACACCATCATCTTCGAGAGCGACACACCTGCAGGCAAATTCTTTGATATCGTACTGATGTTTTTCATCGTGCTCAGCATTCTCTTCATCTTTGCCGAAAGCATGGTGAGCCTCAACTCCATAGTCAAACCTTACCTACGCTTCTTCGAGTATCTCTTCACCGCCTTCTTCACCATCGAATATCTGTTGCGACTCTACTGTGCGCCAAACGCAAAACGCTATGCACTAAGTTTCTACGGACTTGTCGACCTCATTTCAACACTACCGCTTTACATCGGCTGGATATTCGGTCCGTCGCGCTACCTCTCTGTTATCCGTGCCTTCCGACTCATTCGTGTGTTCCGCGTGTTCAAACTATTCTCGTTTCTCGAAGAAGGCGAAATACTACTTCGTTCACTCAAAGACAGTGCACGCAAAATCATCGTATTCTTTCTTTTTGTTGTGGTGTTGGTAATCGCCCTTGGCACACTCATGTACATGGTAGAAGGTGACATCGACGGCACCGCATTCAACAACATACCCAACAGCATCTACTGGGCCATCGTAACACTCACAACAGTAGGTTATGGCGACATCACACCCGCCACGCCTATTGGACGACTCATCTCCGCCTTTGTCATGCTACTCGGCTACACCGTGATTGCCGTACCAACAGGCATCGTGTCTGCCTCAATGATAAAAGAAACGAGGACACAACACGAAGAACTTCGTTGCCCACACTGTGGCAAAGTGTACAAAGAAACTTCTGCCACCTATTGCCCACATTGCGGCATGGCACTACCCAACAACACCATCGAGGCAAGACTGAACAAAAAGTAGCTTATCTACAAACCTATAGAGACAAAAAAACTGTCGATGGCACCATAATGTCAGTACCATCGACAGTTTTTCTTTTTCTTCTAACCAACCAGCAGACTACTCCGTCCAGGTTGTATTCTCCAGTTTGAAACGCAATCGCAACGTACCATCGGCATAGTCGTGACTAATGATGCGGAATGTGCCAATCTGCGATGTATTCTCGACGTGGTCGCCTGCGCAAGCGCAAGCATCATAATCGCCCACACGCACAATGCGCAACGTGTCGGTAGCATCGGCAGGCAATTTACTGAGATCGACAATATTAGACGCTTCTGCCTGCGACATATACGACACTGTGACGGGCAGACCTTGTGCTATCACTTTATTCACTTGTGCTTCTACGTTGGCAATTTCAGCATCGGTAGGCGCGGTAGCCAACAGATAGTCGCACTTACTTTTTTTGCGTTCGATGTGTGCGTTTCTCGACCTAGGACAGCCATAATTTCTCACCATCGTTTGGTTTAAAATATGCTCTGCCGTATGCATCGGCGGATACTCTTTTTTATTGTGTGCATTGAGCACGGGTGCCTGTATTTCTTCCATAAGCATTGTTGGTGTAGTCATTTACAATGAAACGGAAATCGGCACAAATTATTGCCAACCAAAACGAATTACAGATCTCAGGAAAAAGTCATCAAAAGTATTTTCTACCCACAAAGTTATCAAAACCCAATGCTACATATCCACAACAACTTATTCTCTGCATGAACTTTTTTCGTTGCTCCACTGGAACAAACTAACAAGAATAGAAAACGAATAAAATCACAAGAATAAAATACAACAACAAAAGAAATCACTATCTTTGCAAAGGAAAATCTAACATACAACAATGAAACATCGTCTTATTATTTTATTGGCACTTTTTCTTAACATCAACAACATGATAATAGCTCGGATACACTATGTATATCCTGGCGGAACAGGTTCTATGGACGGGTCTTCGTGAGCTAACGCATGTCCTGACATACAACACGTTGGTGGCAATTACCAAGTTCGTTTCTACGACCTCGCAGGTCGCATGGTAAAACTCGACAACGTGACATCGGAAAGTTGTGTTAACGTACCGAGTCAGTCAGGCTTTTACCAACTCGAAATCCTCCAAAACAACAAACAAATATTCACCGAAAAAATCATTGTTCGATAGCTATGAAAAAAACATTATTATTGATTATTACATGTGCGCTTGCGCTTCTCAGTAGTTGCAAACCAAACCCTAATGAAGTGACAAACATAACAGGGGTAAGTTACTATTATATGCAAGCATCACCAGTTGACTTCAATTTCTTTGATAGTACAGAAGGATACTATGATTATTTTCTTGTGATTAACGACACCATTACACGAATCAAAAACGACATTATAAATGAAGTAGATAAGAATGGGGATGTTCAATTTCGTTCTATTTATGTCCCAATGGATTTTTATATTTTAGATGGCAAAAAAGTATTTTTAGGCAAGCACTTTATAGCACAGAGAAACAATTCTGTAATAGACACCACCATTTGCCCATATTGGGAAATCGACGGCATCAGAAAAGACATCAAAACTCTTGAAAACATGAAAGGCGTAAAAATTGTAGAAGAGAACGGTGATCTATATTTTATCCTCGAAAGTTTTACCAAAGACTACAGCCAAGACTACTATATATCAAAAAACGGAGAAACTCTAACCAATATACTTACACTCACGACACGATACGGCAGAAAAATATTAAGAACCAAGAAAATAGGCAACGATTTTTATTTTATAGGGCGGTATGATGAGCGTCCAGCCTATATATTAACAGGTGAAAGTCTACTTGTACTAACTCAATTTCCGACCGCGGGATTTGCATTCGACATTATTGTCAAAGACGGCATAGAATATGTTTATGGTTTTTCAAACGATACAGCCAGAGTATGGGTTAACGGTGAGAAGCAAACAATACCACTTGAAGAGGGACAAAAAGAATCGAAAATTAAATGTGTAGTAGAAGTCGGAGATGATATTTATTATGGTGGTGAAATAGACTATCACCCAGCTATATGGAAGAATGGTAAAATGTTGGCTCGTTCAACCGACGACATTCAATATAATCGTCTGGTATACACGGGTCCAAACCAAATACCTTGCTACTATAAGACAGCTTCTGTAATCGATATGGAAATTATTGGAAAGAAAATATATTCCCTTGTTCAAATACACTGTGACCACTTAAATGCTTATCATTGCGCCATCGAATGGGATATGTCAGGAGACGAAGTAACCACAACAATGCTCTATGACATTAACGACATCTTGGAATCATATGATTTGGTTGAAGATCTTGGATTTGTATCAAATAGTTGTAATTGGTTCACCAATAGCATGGATGAAAGCATTCAAATGTGGAACGCTTATTACACCCGTCCGAGGATTTACTTAAAGACAAAATAAAACAAGAAAGCGGAAAACACATAGTTGTGTTTTCCGCTTTTTCTATGTATCGATGAGTGTTATTCTAAGATTTTTGCGCTCGCCCGGTCGATTTTTTCTTTAGCATAGTCGAGTGTGACGTTTAATTCGTTCACGCTCTTGTCAGAAGGAATTTCAAACATGGCATCAGTCATCAAGGCTTCAACAATTGAGCGTAAGCCACGCGCACCAAGTTTAAATTCCACGGCTTTGTCGACTATATATTCCAGCACTTCGTCGGCAAAAGTCAGTTTCACATTATCCATTGCAAAGAGTTTGACATACTGTTTTGTGATGGCATTTTTTGGCTCGGTAAGAATGGCACGTAACGCAACACGGTCGAGTGGATTGAGATAAGTAATCATTGGTAGTCGACCGATGATTTCAGGAATAAGTCCAAAACTGTTGAGGTCTTGCGGTGAAATATATTGCAAGAGATGGTTACGATCGATGGCATGTTGTGCAATCGATGAGACAAATCCGACAACGTGTGTATTGAGTCGTTGTGCAATACGTTGTTCGATGCCGTCGAATGCACCTCCACAGATAAAGAGTATGTTCTGCGTGTCGACAGCAATCATTTTTTGTTCTGGATGCTTTCGTCCTCCTTGTGGTGGCACGTTAACAATGGAGCCTTCGAGGAGCTTGAGCAATCCTTGCTGAACACCCTCTCCACTTACATCACGCGTGATGCTTGGGTTGTCGCCCTTACGTGCTATTTTGTCGATTTCGTCGATGAAGACAATGCCACGTTGCGCTGCTTCCACGTCGTAGTCGGCATTCTGCAAGAGACGTGTGAGTATGCTTTCGATATCTTCGCCCACATAACCTGCTTGTGTTAGCACGGTGGCATCGACAATAGCGAAAGGGACGTTAAGTTTTTTAGCAATGGTTTTAGCCAACAGTGTTTTACCGGTACCCGTAGCACCAACGAGTAGAATGTTCGATTTTTCGATTTCTACGTCGTCGTCGAGTGGTTGCGATATGCGTTTGTAATGGTTGTAGACAGCTACGGAGAGAGTTTTCTTTGCATCGTCTTGTCCGATGACAAATTGGTCAAGAAAGGCTTTAAGTTCTTTTGGCTTTGGTATTTCGTTGCCTTTTGGTTTGAATGTTTTATGGTTGCGCAGTTCGGTGGTGAGTACGTCGTGCGCCATTTCTACACACTCATTGCAGATGTAACCATCGATGCCACGCAACATGAGCAAGCCTTCGCTGGCACTTCGTCCGCAAAAACTACAGATTTGATGTTCGTTTCGTTCTTGTTTTTTTGCCATTAGTCGTTGCGTTTGTTGAGTACGTCGTCAATCATGCCGTAGTCTTTTGCTTCTTGTGCTGTCATCCAATAGTCGCGGTCGGCGTCGGCAGTAATTTTTTCGATAGTGTTGCCTGAGTGTGAGGCAATGATGTCGTAGAGTTCGTGTTTTAGTTTTTGTATTTCACGCACGGTGATTTCCATATCGGTAGCTTGTCCTTGCATGCCTCCCATCGGCTGATGAATCATGACGCGTGAGTGTGGCAACGCAAAACGCATGCCTTTCTCACCAGCTACGAGTAACACGGCAGCCATGCTAGCAGCCATTCCTGTACAGATGGTTCCAACCTTAGAACCCAGATATTGCATTGTGTCGTAGATGCCGAGCCCTGCATAAACGGAGCCGCCAGGTGAGTTGAAATAGATAGTGATGTCTTTGCCTGGTTCGTTGGTGTCGAGGAAGAGCAGTTGTGCTTGTATCACGTTGGCAACGTAGGCATCGATTTCGGAGCCAAGGAAAATGATGCGATCCATCATTAGTCGCGAGAAGACATCCATTTGCGTCACATTGAGTTGACGCTCCTCAAGTATAGATGGTGAAATATAGCCTTCCATGCGCACGTTGCCCGCGTTGACAGAGCTTTGCAACGAGCTCATTTTACTACTGTTAGCATTCATATATTGGTCGAGTGCAAGACCGTTCAAGCCAAGATGCTTGGTGGCAAAGTTTCTGAATTCGTTTTTGTTGTTCATTGTTTTTTTATGTTTTGTGTGATGTTGGTGATGTGCTAAAGTGCACAGGCACAAACATACATATTTTTTTTCAAATTCGCCAAGCAACACTTACAACAAAGTGTTTGGATGGCATTAACCATTATATTGTGTTTTTTATCGTGTCAACATGAGTTTGATGCTTATGCCGATGTTGGAATCGGACATTGGATACGATGTTGTGATGAGTGGCGCATTCGATTGATAGTCGTAGAAGAATCGGAAGTTCAATCGTGAGCTAAACACATAGTCGGCAGTGAATTTTATTGTTATAGTCTTACTTCCTGCTGTGGCTTGTGGCACGTCGTCAGAGTCGAGTTTGCTAATGATTGTTGCGATGCTCTTGTAGCCAAGGTCGAGGCGTAAGGTGAGGTCGTTTTTCACTTTTTTCACTCGGCTAGACTTTGTTTTGAGCATCACGTCGAAATCTTTCATCACGTATCCCATGCCAAGCACATACTCTTGCGATGTCGCTTCCACCACTTGTGTACTTGTTAGATTGAGCGAAGCGGTGCGTTGTTGTTTGTATTCTGCTTTAAAGGTGAAACTATTTTTCATAGCGACGTCGACACTGATAAGTGGCATAAACGACTCGTTGAGCACAACAGTTGAGACGTCGTAAGCAGACGAAGGTATAGGGTTACCAGTGGTGACGTTACGCACAAATCCGAAGCCATCATCATTTTCTACATAATTGGCATAGGAACTATACGAACCGATGCTATAGGTGCAAGTGTATTGGTGATTGAGTGTAACGGAGCGGAAGTGTTTTGCGAACCATGGTATCTTCGACAGTCCGTCGTAGGATACTTTCCAGTTCGGCAACAGACTCCAGAGTTTAGGAATAATGTTGGTGTTTACTTTGTTGATATCGCGACCAGAATATGCGGCAAAGAACGATGGAATGAGCACGTCGGGCGAATTAATATTTACGCCGCCATTTTGCTTGTCGAAGGTTTGTCCGGCCAGTGCGTGATCACTCATGAATCCTGTGGTTGGATAGTTAGTGCCTTGGTAGCGTTGTTCAAATCTTGATGCTATTGTGTTACGGTTATGTTCGAAGAGTTCAAATGTTCGTGAGTCGTAGCGATCAACTTTACCTCGTCGCCAGAATGCTGTAGCAATGGCAACATGTGTCATTTGGAATGTGCCAGTAAATTGTGTTGGCATTCCAGAGTACATATATTGTATGCTATTCGACTTTGTTGCCATGTATTTTGCTGTCAAATCGATTTTAAAGCCAGGCAATGGTTCGAGATTCAGTTTGATATCGAGGTCTTGCGATTTGTTGAGTGTAGCAGGGTTGATAATGGAGTCGTTCATAAAGAGCCATCCGTTATCGACAGCCTTTTCAATAAACGACATGCCCGGCACGCCAAAAGCGAACGCTAAACCTGGTGCCAGCACACCATCGCCCATATTTTTTTGTCCCATAAATCCGATGGAACTTTGGAAGCCTGGTACTGTCAGTGCATTACTTTCTTTGTAGGCTATTGAGCCACGACGAATGAGCATTAAGAAGCGCATCAAGTAGTCGGTGCCATGCTGGTTGACTGTTGCCTCAGCAGGGTTGCGTGTTTCAATATTCACCGTGATACTGTCGAGTCCTTTGTGCGATTTGATGCGTATGTTATTTGGGTCGATTTCTCTGTAAGGCACTTTTACTTTATTTCCATTCTTGTCGACGAAGGTGATGGTGAAAGTTGTGCTGTTTAAGTTGTGTTTTAAGTCGGTCGACTTACCAGGTTCAACAGAGAATGTCTTAGAATAACTACGAGGGGTGAATCGTGTGTTGGCATTGCCACGACGTATGTTGTTGACGGCTTTTGTCGATGAGAGGCGTTGCGCCACACCTTTCAGATATTTTGATTTATTGTAGAGTTTTTCGAAATTTAAGTTGCCATCAACTTGCCACGACGAAATGCTACCAACGATATTACCCACATTGGTGTTGTTGCCAAGCACAGCGCCATAATCCCAAGAGTAAGCACTGGAATATTGTGCGTTGGCAGTAATCCAGTCGAGCGCAGGAATTTTATTCAGCGGCACGCTCCACGTTGCTGTAAATGTTTGGTCGTATTCCAATGGTGTTCCGCCAACACGCATACTTTGTAGTATGGTGTCGCGCCAACTTTCGTATTCCGTTGGGAATAATTTTTTATTGACTGGTGACGTGAGCGATTCTTCGAATCGGCTGTCAGTGCCAGTGCGCAATGAGAATTTAAGATTTTTTGTAAGGTCGTAGCGTAGTTCAAATTCTCGTCCCCAAGTAAACGATTTACTCGATGAGAGCAATGGGTTTTTGGGGTCGGTGACATCAATATTCATTGAACCATCAAGGTCGCGCATTTGTGTCTCGTTGTACAAACGGTCGAGATTGATAGAGAACGCCAACAGGTTTGGCATGTAATTAATGCCAAAATCTTTGATTAGACGCACATGCGGCGATTTCAGTTTCTCGCTTTTTTTAAATGGTTCCCATGCATTTGGCGATGTTGAGAAGTTGTAGTTGAAAGAGCCATGGTGTGCAATTTTTTTGTCGCGTTCCACTTGAGGGTCGAGTTCGCTGCTCTCTGTGTAGGAATAGCTGGCGGAGAAGTTGGCTGGGTCGTAAAGTTGTGGTCTTTCTCCTCGATGATCGACACGAACATTTGTTAGGTTTACACTTTTGTTCATCACCTTTGTTGTTGCCAACGCCTTGAGTGAGTCACGTTGTTCGTCGGTGGCGAGGTCACGCAATGCATCTTTCAACAGTACATCTTTATCTGTAGGATTGTATTGTGGTTTTTCGCTTACAACAGAATACGACACATAGAGTGGCAGACTCACTTTGGCTTTTTCTGGGAACACGCGTCCCACCTCGATTTGTGTTGAGACGTTAAACTGGCCATAATCTTCGAGTCGTCGGTCGGTCAACGATTGTTCGATGCCACCAAAACCTGTTGTTTCGTAACGTCCAGATAGGTTGAGCGATGCGATATCGGAGAGATTGATAGAAGCATTTCCTAAAGCCCCCCATCCGCCATTTTCGTTGTAATCGGTGAGGCGCATTTCATTGACCCATATTTCACCTGTTTTAAGTTCTTGCTGATTGTTGTTTCTTATGCCAATCATCATTGTATTAATCTCACTCAGGTTAGGATTACCTATCACCGTAATGTGATTGTTAGGATGGTCAGGGTCTGTTTCTGAATATCGTTTTGTGAGTGTTATCGAAGGGTTGCTTTGTTGTGCTACGTTACGATTTTGTTTTACATCGGTGAGACGTTCGAAAGCGAAATCGAACATATTATCTTCAGGCCACACCACGTCGGCAGTCGACTCTGTATAGAATCCTGCTGGCGTTAGTTTCAGTGGTATTTCGTATTCGTAGTAATTACGTTGAAGGTCGCTACCCAAGCGAATGAAAATGCTAAGGTCGTAGTCTTGCAAGTTGTGCGTGTCGTCGATCATCTGTTCTGCATGTGTGAACATTTGGAAGCGACGATATTGTCGCATGTCGTAGCCCAGGTTTTTGTATACGCCACGTGCATCGCCAGGTGCAAGGTCGTACACTCGAAGCACCATCGACTGTTCGTTTAACTGACGCATTTGCGGTTGGCTTGGGTCGGTTTCGCGTGTCACACCAGGAGGCAAGAGATAGTTGACAGGAGTCTTGCTGTTGTTTTCTTCGATATTTACCGATGAGACATCGATACTTCCATCGGTCAAAGGCGGATTATCAGGGTCGTAGAGCGTTTTTGTATAATTTCGCCACTCTCCACGCACGAGTTGTAATGTACCAAAGCGAAGATGCGTCTCTTCGGCGAAGTCGGTGAGATAGACACGCATGAAACGAATTGATTTATAGTCGCGAATTGAACCGACGCGTTTTTCGTAATCAGCAATTGGTACTTTAAATTGATACCACGTTACGTTGCTCGACATACCATTGGCCAACTCTACGGTTACATCGCGACGATCGGCAATGAAGTTCGAACCAACATTCATATCGCCTGGGCGCAACGAGATGCGATATTGGAAATATTTTTCGTACTCGTTCAGCGTGTTGTCTTGGTTTAAGTCTTCGACGTCAGGCACCGTAGTCGACGATTTCGAATAGGTTGTGGTCGTTTCATCGCTGGCTGGCGAGTTGCCATCCACACCATTGTAACGTTTATAGCGTTCGAGAATAGAGAGTTCTTGATTGTCGTAGTCGTCGCCTCGGAAATGGTGATAGTTATCGCCTGCGGGGTCGTTGAATGGAGAGAAGGGGTCTTGCATCATGGCAGAGACAACGGCAGGACTGAGTTTTTGTCGTAATGCCGACAAATAGGTGCTATAGGTAGGGAATGTGAATTCGTCGTCGGTGCGTAAGCCATCGAAGCCGACGTCTTGATATTCGCGCGAATTTTGGTCGCTACTGAATGCCAACACGGTGCTTTGTGCTGTTGGCACACGTCCCCATACGGTCGAAGATGTTTGTGTTGTGTCGCCGTTGGCAGGCATTCCGTTCTCGAAGAATTTCTTACCATCTTTTAGGATGTCTTCGGAGATGTCGCCTAAGTTGATGTAGAGATCACCGCCTTGTGCTGTGCCCATCGAATCGTTCACAAATGGGTCCATCAGCCAAAACTCGATATATTCAATATTCGATTTCTCGAAGTCGGTTGTTTCTAATTTGCGCATCATACCACCCCAGCGTTGACGCGGATTCATCAGCGTACCATCGGCATTCACGTCGTTAACGTCGAGGTTGTATGGGCCACGTTCTTGTGGATAGTAGCTAAGGTTAAGAACGGTCAGATAGTTCGATGTTTCCAACACCGCTTCTTTATTGGGGAAGAGTTCTTGTTGTTTAACCAGACGTGTTAAGTGGTTGGAGCGCATATTGGCATCGTTGCGTATATGCATTGGCATCGAGCTATTTTTCGGCATGTTAAACACGTTGTTATCGACAGTATACCAGTTGAATAAAGCGCGGTCGACACCATAATCGATATTATTCGACAACGTACCATGATAGAGGAATCCCGAGGTGGCTGTTGCATCCGAAGGTGTGCTTGCGAGGTGCCAATAGTACGGATAGGTGAGGTCGATAGTTGTTTCAGTAGCTTCGAAGTCATCGATGTAAGCATACCCTTGGTTATTGGCTATTTTACGGTGTCCAGGTATCATTTGAGCAAATTCGCCATTGATACTGAACGATGATGGTGCTTTTGCTTCTAACAGCGGCAGTTTGTCGATCATACGTGTCAACCACTGCGACTCTTTTTGATAGTTAGCACTGAATCCCCAAATGGTATTAGCGATTGGTTCGCTACCAGCAGTGGTCTTCACGTACAGAGGCATCTCTGTTAAGTGCATGATGGTGCCACCAATTTTGAAATCGTTGCTGAAGGCGTACTCCACATGGGTGCCCAACATGCTTCTGCGCTGTTGGTTATAGACGTCTTGATTCTCCAGATGTACGTCGATAGGTGTGTTGGAGTTGAGCAACGATTGGTTGAGAATCGTCACGATGCCCATGCTGTAGTTCACCGTGTAGTCGACATTCTCAGTTAGTGTTGTACCACCTGCCGTAACCACCACCGAACCTTTAGGCACGTTCATGGCGTTGAGTCGTATCTCGCTCGTGTTGTTACCTTGATATTCGCCAGTGATGAGGAATTTATTTTTCTCGGTAAATTCGCGCGCCATTACCAATGTCGAGTCGTACAATTCTTCGTAGACGTACTTGTCGGCTATGGCATCGTTACCTATCATTTTACGCAAGTGCGAGCCGAACGGCTCCAATACAGGGAAGATGATACGACCAGTGCTCGAGTTGATGGTGTAGCCTTCGACAAAGTCGAACTTACCATCGGGCGACACGTTATTAAAAGTGTTCAGACGGTCGAGGTTCATGACTCTCAGCAGCACCATGTTTTTGATGTTGCCTTCTGGGATGTAGTTGAGGTCGATGCCCGCGGAGTCGTTTTTGTAGAAGATGCTCAGTTTGAAATTATCTTGGTTGATGTTCGAAGCATTCAACGCGTAAACGTTTTTCATCATCAAGTCCCACACAGCACTACGTGGCGACACCGACGTGCCTTTCAGCAGTTTCACCATGATGGCATCAGGAGCAGAGACGCCATCGGTAGAGAATTCGCCCACTTGGTAAACTTTTCCACCAGCGGTGAATTCGAACGCTACAGCCAACACTTCGTCAGCATTCAGTGCAACGTTCAAAGTGATGTAGCCCAAAGCAGCGTTGAGTGTGTACTCTGACGCAGTAAGCAGTCGTGCACTCTCAATCTTTTCGTAGTGTTCGCCACCCGTCACACCCGACTGTCCGGCATAGGTGTTGCTCATGATTGATGTAAATTGGTCAATCGAGCGAATCGAAGGTATGTTAGATATGGTGTTGTAGAGCGAGTTTGCATTGTTGTCGGGATACCTTTGTCCTGTTATAGTCCAAGGTCCGTCGATACGTTGTGGCTCTGCGAGGTCGGAGAAGCAAATGAGGTTGCGCGATTGGTTGTAGTTGTTACGTTTGTTCGTTATCCACACCTCGATACGATTGATGGTGATGCCCGAAGAGATTTGCGGCAACTGTTCCATATTTTTTTCGTAGTTGTCGCGGAAGTACTGCGCCAAGAAGAAGTGTCGGTTTTCTTCGTAAGCATCGGCTGTAATCTCGAAATCTTCCATCTGCACGCTACCATTTGTGCTTACCGACTGCGAGGTGGCACGTTGTTGCGACACAAGCGCTTGCACACGAAATTTACCGAACTGCAAGTCGCCTTTAACGCCGAAGAGTGAGGAACTTCCCGATATCAATGCACTGTTAAGTTGCATGCTTACGTTGCCCGCCTCAATCTTTTTGATAATGTCGTCCTCTTTGCCTTCGTAGCCTAACGTCATGTTTTGTTGGTCGAAGTCGAACGTGGCTTGTGTGTTGTAGTTCAAGCCAAACTTTATTTTATCGCCCACGGAGGCGTTCACGTTCAATTGAATAATTTCGTCGAAGTCGAAGGTGTTGTTTTTCTTCAAACGATCAGACAACGATGGGTTTTGAACATAGTTGTGATTGAAAGCAAATTTCAGTTCTGCCGAGCCTTGCATTTTGATTTGCACACCGCCAGGACCAAACACTTTGTCGGCTGGTCCGAGGCTAAATTTCATGTCGGTGATGTTGAATTTGTCTTCGTAGTCTTTTGTTGCGTCGGCGTTTTTCTTGTTCCAGTACGCCTGCATTTCCTGTTGTAAGGTGTAACGTTTGTACTCGTCAGCCGACAGCACCACTGGTGTTGTGAGGTCGGTGTCACCAATCTTGGTGTGAATAACATAGGCACCTAGCTGACTATCGAATTCGATGTCGGTGGTTACGTTGTCGGGGTTGGGGAGGTCGAGTGCATATTTTTTCTCGAGGTCTTCGTAGGTAACGATGTCCAAGTTGTTGACAGGGAAGCGTGTGCGCCTTGTTTTCTTGTTGGTTGCTACCGAGTCGAGCAGAAGGGTGTCGGCCTCGTCCATGGTAGGCACTGTATAAGGGTGCGACGACGACGGGTCGGAGGATGATGTTGTTGTCTCGGCTTCGTTGTTGGTGTAGCTATAGGCATTGTTTTGAACGACAGGCATCTCGGCATGGGTAGGAAACAGCAAGCCTCCAAGCACACAGCACAGACTGCATGCCATTATAACAGCTACTATTTTCTTGATTGCCTGACGCATCGAACTGGTAAACTACAGAAGTTTTAAGGCTTGTTTGATGATTTGTTCGATGGTGAGCGATGGGGTTTCTTTCAGTAGTTTTTCTACTGTTTTATGCACTGCAGAGGGCAGGAAACCAAGCATTACTAATGCCTGCTCTGCTTCGCTTGCTTTGCCGTCATCAGCGGTTTGTGTTGATTCCACCATCTCGCCCGTAAGGTTAATTTTGTCTTTGAGATCAACAATGATGCGTTGCGCCGTTTTCAATCCTATACCTTTCACTGTTTTAAGGCTGTTGGCGTTGCCAGATGCTATGGTGTTTTGCAATTCGTCGACGCTCATCGACGATAGTATCATTCTTGCTGTGTTAGCACCCACGCCCGACACCGAGATGAGCAATAAGAACAATTCGCGCTCACGCTTTGTAGCAAAGCCATAAAGCACGTGCGCATCTTCACGAATCGACTCATAGACAAAGAGTTTTACTTCGCGTTTGTCACCTATTTCGGAGTAGGTAGCTAAAGAGATGTTAAGGTCGAAACCAATACCATTGACATCGATAATGGCATTGCTGGGGAGCAATTCTTCAATGTGTCCTTTTATATATTCTATCATTGTGTGTTTCTTCTTGTGTGTAGGGGATTTGTCAACTTAACGAGACAATAAACCTATACTTTTATTAAACGAGAGGTTGGGTGCTTTATTGCCTTTTTTCCTCTTTTCTATGGCATTATTTAAAGCGACACAATTGGACACGTCAGAACGGCATTCACAACACCCTATTGTCGATGCTAACGCTTCCGTCAGACCCAAAAACAAGATTTGCTTCGGCACAAACCACATCGGTTTTCACTCTAAAAGATTTGCTCCGGTGTAATTCAAGTGCCAAGCCTCACAAACATAGTGTAATGTTAGATTTTCTTTTCGCAAAGATACTAAAGATTTTCAACTAAAACAATTTCAATGCACCCATAAAAATGGAGTTCTAACAGTGCTTTAAGGTTTTACCACTGATAGTCAAACAAAGGTGCAACCAATTTACCTAACATCGCAAGAAGAAAAAAAAAGAGCGACCAAAGTTCTTCACTTCAGCCGCTCTCGTGTTATTTCGAGTTAGGAGCTACAATTTATTCAGCTTTGTCAGCTTGTTTTGCTTCTTCTTTCTCTTTCAGTTTTTGAGTTGCTTTAGCCACCATTTCGTTTTTCAAGTTCGAGAGTTCTTGAATGTCACCAAGTGTGGTTTTCTCAAGTGTTGGCATTGGTTCAGCCTCTTGTTTCTTAGTTGCCTTCTTCTCTTCTTTTGGAGCAGCCGATTCGTAGGTACGAACGTGTGAGAGGATGATGCGACGTGTTTCTTTGTTGAATTCCATCACTTTGAATGGTAATTTCTCATCAACTTTCACCGGTGTGCCGTCTTGTTTAACTAAGCTCTTGTGAGGAGCGAATCCTTCTACGCTGTAAGGGAGGTTAACCAAAGCGCCTTTATCGAAGAGTTCAACGATGGTGCCTTCGTGGATGCTGTCAACGGTGAAGATGGTTTCGTAGATGTCCCAAGGGTTTTCTTCGAGTTGTTTGTGACCAAGGCTGAGACGACGATTTTCTTTATCGATTTCGAGAACAACGACGTCGATTTCAGAACCGATTTGTGTGAATTCTGATGGGTGTTTGATTTTCTTTGTCCAGCTGAGGTCAGAGATGTGAATCAAACCATCGATGCCTTCTTCGATTTCTACGAATACACCAAAGTTTGTGAAGTTGCGTACTTTAGCTTTGTGTTGTGTGCCAACAGCGTATTTGGTGTCGATGTTTTCCCATGGATCTGGTTTGAGTTGTTTCAAACCGAGTGACATTTTACGAGCTTGGCGGTCGAGTGTAAGAATAACAGCTTCAACTTCGTCACCAACTTTCAAGAAATCGTTAGCGGTGCGTAGGTGTTGGCTCCAACTCATTTCTGAAACGTGGATTAAGCCTTCTACACCTGGCATGATTTCGATAAATGCACCGTAGTCTTGAATAACAGCAACTTTACCTTTGATATGGTCACCTTCTTTCAAGTCTGGGTTGAGGCTTTCCCATGGGTGTGGTGTGAGTTGTTTCAAGCCGAGAGCGATACGTTTTTTCTCTTCGTCGAAGTCGGTGATAACAACATTGATTTTCTCGTCGAGGTGTACGAGTTCTTCTGGGTGGTTAACACGACCCCAGCTTAAGTCGGTGATGTGAATCAAACCGTCAACACCGCCGAGGTCAACGAATACGCCGTAGCTTGTGATGTTTTTAACAATACCTTCAAGCACTTGACCTTTTTCGAGACCAGAGATGATATCGTGACGTTGTTGTTCCATTTCAGCTTCAACAAGAGCTTTGTGAGATACGACAACGTTTCTGAATTCTTGATTGATTTTGACAATTTTGAAGTCCATGGTTTGGCCAACAAATACGTCGTAGTCGCGGATTGGTTTTACGTCGATTTGTGAACCTGGTAAGAATGCTTCCAAGCCGAGAACGTCAACAATCATGCCGCCTTTGGTGCGACATTTGATGTAACCTTTAACGATTTCGCCAGCTTCCATAGCTTCGTTAACGCGATCCCATGCACGTGCTGCGCGAGCTGCTTTGTGTGAAAGTACCAATTGTCCTTTACGGTCTTCTTGGTTTTCGATGAGTACTTCTACTTCGTCACCTGGTTTCAAATCAGGGTTGTAGCGGAACTCTGAGTAAGGGATAACGCCGTCTGATTTGTAGTTGATGTTAACTACTACTTCGCGTTTGTTAACGCTGATTACTTTACCGATAACAACTTGTTTGTCGGCTACTTTGTTGAGGGTTTGTTCGTATTGTTTTTCCAAATCCTCACGTTCTGATTTGGAGAGCGATACGCCATTGTTTTCATAGGCTTCCCAATCGAACTCTTCTACAGCAACTACTGGAGCTGCTGGGTTTTTGATTTCTTCCATTGTTTTAAGTTGATTTTTCTGCTAATAGGTTAGACTTTATGTTGATAAAAAATCGGGTGCAAAAGTACATATTATTTTCTTATCTACCAAACAGATAGACAAATCTTTTTTATGCCTTGTTTTTTACTCGTTTTTAGGCTTGCGTATGTAGTGTGGCATTTCTTCCGGAAGCACCAACGACAGTTCTACATAGCCGGCAAATTCGCCGTTTTCGTACCATGGCGACTGATAGATGAGTTTTTTCTGTCCGTTTTTTTCGATGGTGTAGGCGTTGATGTTATGGTCGTGAAGCATGTTGACAAGTTTTGTGCGAGCTGGTTCGGGGTGACAGTCTAAGAGCGATTGTCCGATGATGTCGCGTCCGTGTGCCAACACATTTTTTGCCATATCGTTCATGTCGATCAGTTTGCCGTCTTTGTCGCAGATAGTAATTGAGAATGGCGATTCTTTTAAGTATTGCATATGCGTTTTGTTTTACATTATTAAATAAGGGAGGAGCTTTTCGGCGCCTCCCTTAGGTTTTTCTAGTTTATTGTTGTTTTATTTTGTACGGCCAGGATATACTTTCAAAGCTTCTTCAAGGCATTTGATAGCGGCTTTGAGGTCTTCGATTTTCAGTACGTAAGCGATACGTACTTCGTTCAAGCCGCTGTTTGGTGTTGAGTAGAAGCCAGAAGCAGGAGCTACCATGACGGTTTGTCCTTCGTATTGGAATTCTTCCAATAGCCATTGTGCAAAGCGGTTGCAGTCGTCGATAGGCAGTTTTACCACGGTGTAGAATGCGCCTTTTGGATTTGGGCAGTAAACGCCTTCTATTTTGTTCAGGGCTTCTACCATGCAGTTACGACGGGCGATGTATTCGTTGTACACTTCGTCGAAATATTTTTGTGGTGCTTTTAATGCTGCTTCTGCTGCCAATTGTCCGTAGAATGGTGGGCAAAGGCGAGCTTGACCGAAGCGAAGGGCTGCGTTGATTACTTCTTTGTTGTGTGAGATGAGTGCACCGACACGAACGCCGCAGAGACTGTAGCGTTTCGACACGGAGTCCATCAATACGACATGATTTTCCAAGCCTTCGAGCGACATCAATGAGATGTGTTTGTTGCCGTCGTAACAGAATTCACGATATACTTCATCGGCAAAGAGGAAGAGATCGTGTTTCAATACGATTTGACGCAACGATTCAAGTTCTGCAGCCGAATAGAGGTAACCTGTAGGGTTGTTAGGGTTGCATATCATGATGGCTTTGGTGCGAGGAGTGATGATTTTTTCGAACTCTTGTATTGAAGGAAGAGCGAAATCGTTTTCGATGGTTGTTTTGATTGGAACGACTTTCACACCGGCTTGCAAAGCGAATGCGTTATAATTGGTGTAGAAAGGTTCTGGAATGATGATTTCGTCGCCTGGGTTCAAGCAAGCCATCATGCTGATGGTGATAGCTTCTGAGCCACCGTTGGTGACGATGATTTCATCGGCTGTGATGTTGATGCCAATTGATTTATAATAGTTGGTTAATCCTTCGCGATACGATTGGTTACCTGCAGAGTGTGAGTATTCGATAACTTTTCCATCGTAAGCACGAACGGCGTCGAGTGCTTCTTGAGGGGTTACGATATCAGGTTGACCAATGTTGAGGTGATAAACTTTTACACCGCGTTTTTTAGCTGCCTCGGCATAAGGCACGAGTTTACGGATTGGCGAAGCGGGCATGATTCTGCCCTTTTCTGATAGTTGTGGCATATTGTTTTGTTGTTTTTAAGTTTTTTTCGGATGCTAAAACAATGCCGCAGAGTTCTAATCTGCGGCATTGTGTCGTTATACTCTATTTAATAATATCGTTGTCTCAATTTTTAGTTGAAGCGGAAGCTGAGGCGTTGAGCGCTCAGATTTTTACCATCGCGTGTGTAGAGGAGCAAGAAACGGTCGCCTTTCAAAACGAATCCACTGAACAAGCTCTTTGTTGTTACTGAGCGCGTAACGACGTGGCGTTGTGTGAAGAGGTTTTCGTCGATACTCATCACGATGGTGCAGCCCATTTTGTAATCGTCACCATCAAATTGTTTCCATTCTTTCGGATTGTCTTGGTCTTCTTGAATGATTTTTTTGTCTGGTGCTTTGAGTGGATCTTCCACATAGTTGCCAAGGTTATCGTTGAACACTACATAGATTTTGTCGTTGTTCATGAATGAGCCGAACGAGAGGCCACATGTTTCAAATGGTTGGTCTTCTTGTCCTTTTGCTACTTTCATTACTTGGTCTTTGTGGAATACTTTGTGGCGGAGTATTTCACCATCTTTTGAGTATTCGTCGTAGATGATGTTGCCGCTATATTTTTTTCCGTCTTTTTCGATTTGTTGGTCACAGAGCACTACGATTGTTCCGTTAGAGAGTGTGTGGCAACCGATGATGTGAAGTTTGTATTCCTGATTCATTATCAGGTCTTCTGGTGTTGTTTTCTTGCGTGTTTTGTAGTATCCAGGGAATTTCTGGTTAGCTGTAAACATGATGCGAGAATATTTGGTGTTGTAGCTCATGGTGAAGTTAGCGGTGGCGTTGTCTTTTGGTTTTTGAGCAAAATAGCCAGCCAACACGAGTACGTCAGGAGTTACTGATTCCACCATGGTGCACTCTTCGATGTTGCCGAAAGCAACTGGTTCGATGGCTACAGCCACGCTGTCGGGGCAGAGAGAGTACATGCGGAGTTGATGATCGCTTTTCGATTTGCCTTTTGTTCTGTAGGAATAAAGTGCGGTGTGTACGTTACCGTTTTTATCCAACAAGGTGCTCATGCGTTGATAGCCACGAGTAGCATCTTCTACGGCCCATTTGCCGTTCCAGATTGGTTTACCTGCATTATCGAACACATACACTTTTGCTCCGTTGTAGTTGTTTTCTAATGTTTGGCTTGCGATAAGGGCTATTTTCGTTCCGTCGGCTGAGAGTACGTAGTCAACGAGGTCAGATTTTGTGATTTCGCAAGGCATTACTTTTTCTGGAAACCATCCGATTTCGTTTTTCTTGCCTTTATTGATGTAGATGGAGTCTTCGTTGCAATAGAACATCACGAGTTCTTTTGCTGTCTCTACTGCACCGAGGTAACGGAAGTTAGCTGGAACAGGGAGGTTCAGAGAGGTTACCTCTTTTGATTTTGGGTTAACTCTCAACAACTCATCTTTGTAAGTTTTCTTGGTTGTGTTACCGTAACGTAACGGATTTTCGATGTAATAGATTGCATCGTTGAATTGATTGAGTGGATTAACCAGTCCACTACGATCTTGCTTAAGCGACATTACTTTGCCGACTTCGGTCAGTGATTGTGCACTCAATGAGAGTGTAGCAACCAGCAACAGCATAGAGCATATAAACTTTTTCATAGTTCAGATATTTTGTCTTTTTGGGCTTTGTTCCTAATGTAATTTTTAACGGCTCAAATTTAGCAAAAATTTCTCTGTTTGCCAAACGGTCTTTATTTTGTTACATCATGTTGTTTTATTGGTAGTTATGATTCGTTTTCCGTCGTCACCATCTTATAAAGTCGGTCGTTACGGTGCACAATTTCTCCTACTTTCATTGAAAAATAGACGCCTTTTTCTACTTTATCAACGGGGTCACGGTCGGTACGTAGTTCTTCTACGATGCCTTCGACGGCTCCTGTTGTAGCGCCTGTTATTAGGTATTCATCGCCTACATTAAAGTCTTGTGTCTCGAGGAAGAATTCTGCTACGCCAAGTTTTGAGAAGTAGTTGGTACAGCGTCCGATATACACTTTTTTACGTGTTGCTTGTGAGCCATACACTGAGCTCCATTCGCCAAGACGTTGACCGAGGTAGTAGCCGTTCCAGAAACCACGATTAAAGACGCGCGACAGACGTGCATCCCATACGGCTATCTTTTCTTCCGAATAGCTACCATCGACGATGCTGTTCAGTGCTTCGTTGTAGCATTCCACCACGTTGCGCACATAGTCGGCTCCACGCGCACGTCCCTCGATTTTCAACACTCGTACGCCAGCATCGACCATTTTATTAAGGAAATGGATGGTTTTCAAGTCTTTTGGCGACATGATGTATTGGTTGTCGATGTCTAACTCGATGTCCGACGATTTGTCGCTCACGGTGTAACCATGTCGACACACTTGCATGCATGCGCCACGATTTGCTGATGCGTTATATTCGTGCAGACTGAGGTAGCATTTTCCCGACACTGCCATGCATAAAGCGCCGTGGCAGAACATTTCGATGCGTATGGGTTTGCCGTGGCGTCCAACGATGTGTTCTTCTTCGATAGCGTGATGGATGTCTTTTACTTGGTCGAGACTAAGTTCGCGAGCCAACACCACCACGTCGGCATATTGCGCATAGAAGCGTAGGGCTTCAACGTTCGAAATATTGAGTTGTGTTGATAGGTGAACCTCTACATCTTGGCGAACGGCATAATCCATGGCGGCAATGTCGCAAGCAATGATAGCAGAGATGCCTGATGCTTTGGCGGCATCAATCACCTGTCGCATGAGTGGGAGGTCATTATTATAAATAATAGTATTGACGGTGAGATAACTTTTTACGTTATGCTCTGCGCAGGTAGTAGCAATGGTTGTTAAATCGTCGAGTGTAAAGTTGTTAGACGAGCGACTGCGCATGTTCAATCCATCGACACCAAAGTAGATGGCATCGGCACCGCCTTGCAGTGCTGCCGTGAGGCTTTCCCAAGAGCCTACTGGCGCCATTATTTCAAAATCTTTTCTTTGCATAGCCGTCTTGTTGCATTGAGGTTGGCTGTGGTTACTCTACATACAGAACCAATCCTTTCAGATATTCTCCTTCTGGATGATAGATGTTTACGGGATGGTCGACAGGCTGTGTCAACTGATGAAGTATGCGTACGTTGCGTTTGCTTTGCGCTGCCGCGCTGAACACAGCAAGGCGGAATTGTTCGCGCGACACGGCCTGTGAGCACGAGAAGGTGAACAGGATGCCACCATGCGGAATTTTTTCGAATGCTTTTGCGTTGAGTCGACGATAACCTTGTAAAGCGTTGCGTATGGCACTGCGATGTTTTGCAAAGGCAGGAGGGTCGAGGATGATAAGGTCGTAGGAGGCTGTCATGTTGTCGAGGTATTGGAACGCATCCTCAGCGTACGAGGCATGATTGGTTGCCTCCGGGAAATTCATCGCCATGTTCTTATCAACCAACGTTATGGCCTTGCTTGAGCTGTCGACACTGTGCACCAGTTCAGCACCACCACGCATAGCATAGCACGAGAAGCCACCTGTGTAGCAGAACATGTTCAACACACGACGTCCTTTGGCGTAGTGTTCCAACAGCATACGATTGTCGCGTTGGTCGATAAAGAAACCGGTTTTCTGTCCTTTCAACCAATCGACTTTAAAACGCAGTCCATTCTCCAAACCGACAGCTTCGTCGTCGTGTCCGATGAGGTATTCATCCTCTACGATTAAATCGTTGCGATTGGGCAATGTGCCCGTTGATTTATAGAATACGTTGGTGATTTCTGGCACTGTTTCGACAATCACTTCAGCGAGTGTCTTGCGCACCGCATGCATACCAATAGAATGAGCTTGCACGATGGCTGTTGCACCATATTTATCGACCACCAATCCGGGTAGTCCGTCGCCTTCGCCATGCACCAAACGGTAAGTGTTGTTGTCGGGGCGTTCGAGCATTAGAGCCTTACGCATCTCATAGGCTGCGGCAACACGACGGCGGAAGAACTCACGGTCGATGGGTTCGTCGACAAACGTGAGGATGCGCACCATGATGGAGCCTGTTTGGAAGTGTCCGATGGCACGAAACACACCTTCATGATTCACTACTCTCACCAAATCGCCTTCTGCAGGTGTGCCGTCAATCGATGCGATGGCACCCGAGAAAATCCATGGGTGGAAACGTAGTATGTTATCGTCTTTTCCACGGCGCAAATGCACCACTGGCATTGTGTTATTTTTCATCCTATCACTCTTCTTAATTCGTAGTAGATTTCACGACATGCCCACGCATCGGTAGCCGCATAAAGTTGTTGTGCTTCCGAGAGCGCCGGAGCTTCCCAATTCGAGAGTTGTTGTCGTTTCGATATTTTGCGTTGGAAGATGATGGCAAAGATTTTCTGCAGACTCATTTGTTCGATGCCGAAGGCTTTGACGTAGTACTGTAGTTCGATGAAATTGGTTGGAGCCACATTCATCCAACGCGATAAGGCACGGAAATCATCGCGCACCGACAACCCCACTTTCTTTATCTCAGGGTTTTCCAGAAAGTTCTTTATCCGCTCGTCTTGCCCAAGCATTTGAAGCCTAAAGAGATAGCAACGTTTGGAGTTGGAAAGTTGTAGTAGCGACACCGTATTGCGTTCGCCCTTGCGAAACGAGGGTTTTGTCTCGGTGTCAAAGCCGATGAGATCGCCGTTTTGCAAATCGCTGAGGGCTGGCTCCACGAGTTCTGGTGTATCGATAACAAAAATCTGACAATTGGTAGCTACCACAGGCAGCGTGCTAATCATTTCTTTGGTTATGTCGTTATTGTAATTCTGCACGATGTGATACTTAGTAATTACTATTCGTCGGTTTCGATGTCACTTTTCACATAGACGTGATGCAAGGCGTTGAGCGTGTTGAGTGCTTTGGAACCCCAATAAGCTTTGAAGTCGTTGACAAAATAAGCGATGCCTAATGCTATGGCTTCGCTTTCGCCACTCTGACAGAGCCCAACGAAGTTAGAGAGACTTTGGTAGAGGTCGGCAACACCTTCTGATATGGTGTTTAACACGGGTGTGTCGGACATCTCTATTTCATCATTTGACACGGAGAGGTAGTTGTCGTCAGTACCCATGATTTCAATAATGTTATTGCGGAGGTCTTCGTAGTCGCCTTCTGTGATATAGCCGCCTACATCTTCTAATTGTGCCGCCGCCAACGCATCTTCAGACACATCCACCAAGGTGGTTTTTAGATAGAGCAATGGCAACAGTTTCACCATCTTGTCGACAAATTCTTCTTTTGTAACGTCTTGTTCGGTGATTTCGCGAAGAAAACGAACCATCTCACCTGCTATCGTGTAGACCTCTATGGTGCCTTTTGTGTATGCCATCCGTGTATTCCCGTAGTTAAAGAAAATATAAACCACTCATTTACAACACCATACAGCGTTACATAAGGTGGCGAAAATATTCACGCAAAGATACAATATTTTTACAATAATATAATACACCCGCTCAACACGAGTCCGTCACTACAGATTTGACTCGCAACACCAACTAATTCTCTGCCAACACAACACATGCTCGACAAAGATTTAATCCATGTCTTCATGGTGATAGCAATACTATATTATATAATAGAACGCACCCTCTCATCAAAAAAACACCCCCACAACAATTTTTTTTCAGCATGAAAATTTTCGTGCATCGCCACAAGAAATTATTTTCAGCATGCACGAAACTGAAATTTCCCACGTGAAATTATTTTCAGCGCTCACGAAACTGAAA
>JAUNIJ010000007.1 GCA_030523485.1 Bacteroidales bacterium | reverse complement strand
GCTTTCTGACGGACGTGGTGGTTTCACAACAACTACATCTGATGGTCCTAACTTCACAAGTGCACAACGTACAAACTTGATGAAAGTTAAGTCAGGTACCAAAATCTTCTTCGATAAGATTAAGGTTACTGGTGCTAAGAGCACAACATTGGCTTTCCCATCAATTGACTTACCATAAAAAATTATAGCCCTATGAAATCGGTAAAATTTTATTTGGTCGCTGCTGCAGTTACATTCTGCAGTATGAGCATGAAAGCTCAAGAAATCTTCTCTTCGTATTCTATCGAAGATGATGAAGAAGAGGTTGCTGTGAAAGATGTAAAAGTAAAAGAAAAACTCTCTGCTGACAGCACTCAGTTGTTCTTTGATAACCTTGGTGGTTTGAATCGTATCATGCCAAAACCAGAAGAGGTTCAAGCACGCATTATTAAAGTTAATCCACGTATCGATGATATCGCTTGGAGTAAAGCTGTTCTACGTGTTATTGATTTGCGTGAGTTGCAAAACCGTCCTTTGTATTATCCTTCAGAGGATCTCTCACCTGAATCACAGAAAAACCTTTTCTCTATTATTTTTGCTCATGTCTTAGATGGCTCTGTTAAAGCTTATAAGTCTCAAACCAACATGGAACAAACCTATGTTCCTACCTTCACTCCAGAAAATCTTTTCAATGTTGAAGAGTTCCTTGAGGCTAACGACTTGACCTATTATGATGGTATCTATGATAAAATCAATTATCTTACTCCTGGTGTAACAAAATATTACATTAAAGAGGTGTGGTACTTTAATAAAGCAACTTCAACGGTCAATAACAAAATCTTGGCTATCGCTCCTATCTACGACGAAAACTACAACTCACGTTCTGACATCCGTACAGGTGTTTGGTTTTGGGTTCCTTTCGATGATTTGCGCCCATATTTACAACAAGAGTTTGCTTTAGTTACTGGTCGTAACACTACTCCGTTGATTGATTTCGACAACTTTATGGTAAGCCGTCAATTCAACAGCTATATCATCAAAGAGTACGATGCTTTAGGATATGATATTGATAGAAATATTGATGATCCTGACTTGATTCGCGAAAAACAAAATCGTGTAGAGTTGGAAATTCTGAATTTCGACGAAGACCTCTGGCAATACTAATTATATATAGTATATCCGATGAAAACTCTCATAGGTTATTCTATGAGAGTTTTTTTTGCTACATAACATATGTGTTGATTTGGATTATTTCAGAAGTTCATCTTTAAAACTTCGATGTAATAGAGTTTTGCTGGTATGTCGTTACTAATTACATCTAAAATCGACGATACACACCTTTGTTTGTAGAGACGTTGTTATCGCATATTACGACGTTGATTTATTTTTGCTGAAAAAGAATTTATTTTGGGTATATGTGTTGCTAATAAAAAAAAACGTGTATCTTTGCACACAACTACACATAGGCTATAATTGTTCTGTGCTGATTCTTTAATTGTCAGTTTTATAGTTGTTTATGTGTAATTGAGTGATAAAAACAATTAACTATCTCATACAAGTATTTATGAAAAAAACTGCTATGTTTGTGTTGTCGCTTCTTTTTTGCGCAACATCATTGTTTGCAGAACGTAAAGAACAAGTGAAAATTGAGAGAATTGAACCAGATTCAACAAATTTCTCAATTACTGGTTATCGCGTTAAAGCAAACCATTGGTCATTGATGCTCAATGCTGGTATTGGTATCTTTGACGGTGACCAATTACAAAACTTCAATGTTATTTGGCCACGAGGCGATGTGAAATTCTCATTGAATGCCAATGTAGAATACACATTTAACCCACGTTGGGGTTTGTATTTGAATTATTTCTACAACCCTTATGCTGGTGAAACAAGGTATCGTAATGAAGACTCTTCACTCCACTACAGAGTTTATCCTGCTTCGGATAAATCTATATTCTTTAGTGGTGTAAACCATGAAGCTACGTTAGGTGTTTCATTGAATATCCTTAACTTATTCTATCGTTGTCGTCGTCAAACATGGAACTGGTATGCAAATGCCGACCTGGGTGTTTCGTTCTATAATGTTGAAGCATTTGAAGACGAAAACTTTGAGACAAAAATTGAAGAAATTGAACTTGAGGATGGAACAGTAAAAGATCCTAACATTCTTTGGAAAAACGACAAAAAAGGTCGTTCGATTGCAATGGGTGTTGGTACAAGTTTGGAATACACTCCAACAGATTGGTTGGCTATCCTTTTGAATGCTCAATATCGTTTCCACCATCAAGATTCTTATGAGATGTCAGCTAGAGGCAATAGCAACGATGCTGTTTTCTATGCTGGTCTTGGTTTACGTTGGAACATTGGTAGCGTAAAACACAAAAACCGCAATCACGTTCGCAACATGTCAATGTGTCAATGGGAACCAGAAATTGGTGCTGAATTGGCTCGTCGTAACGCTGCTCGTCTCGACAGTCTTGAACCACGTGTTAAAGCTCTTGAAGATGATGTTAACGATTTGAAACCACGCGTTAAAGCTCTTGAAGATGATATGGATAAACTCCGTGACTCAGATGAGGACGGTGTACCTGATATTCGTGACCGTCATCCTAACACTCCAAAAGGTACTCCTGTAAACTATTACGGTGAACCTATCGAAAATGCAAGTGTTGGCAATGCTGATTTCTCTTCAATCTATTTTGCTACAGCTAAAAATCAACTCAACGACGCAGCTCATGCAGAAATGGCAAAATGTGCTCGTGTGCTCTATGAAAATCCAAGTTACAAATTGGAAATCCATGGTTATTGCGACGAACAAGGTGTGCCTAAGTATGCTAACCAAAAACTTTCAGAACGTCGTGCTGAAGTTGTTCGCGATGCTTTGGTAAAACAATATGGTGTATCTCCTGATCGTATTGTTAAAGTTCAAGGTCACGGCGCAATCGCTGGTCCTTCTACTGATTACTTGCCAAACCGTCGTACTGACATGATTTTGGTTCGCTAATCTAAAGCGATAATTAATAATAAAGCCACCGTGGGTTTCCCATGGTGGCTTTTTGTTTTTTTGTGTTGAAATGTTGCTGAATGATTTCTTTTCTTAGCCAAGTAAAAATGCTGAAGTTGCGAGGTTTTGATACACTGTTTGCCAACTCAAGTTGTGATGGCAAACGTTAATTTGTTCGACATAACAGTGGCGTTGTTTATTGTTATGATTATATTCCTCTTCTGCGAAATTCAGCGCAAGTAATAGCTGTTGCAATAGCTACATTAAGTGAATCGATAACATACTCGTTTTGGTAGTGAGGAATTAGCAATGCGTGATCAATATACGCTGCTGTTTCTTCTGAAATGCCGTTTCCTTCGTTACCCATAATAATAATTCCAGGTGTGAGTGATGTTTCGTAGATATTTTTGCCGTTCAGTTGTGTGCCGTAGATAGCGATGTTATTCGATTTGCAGTGATTTAGAATGGTTGTTAAGTCTGAGTAAACAATGTCAACGTGAGCAATGGCCCCCATAGTTGCTTGTACCACTTTCGGGTTATAGATGTCGGCGCATCCACGACTGCAAATAATGCGTTTAATGCCAAACCAATTTGCTGTTCTAATGATTGTTCCAAGGTTGCCAGGGTCTTGCACGTTGTCAAGCATTAGTGTGATGTCGTTGGCAAGTGAATCGAGAATCACTTGTTTTTGTGGCATTTTAAAAATGGCGATAGCAGATGGTGGCGTGGTAAGCGTTGAGAGATCTTTAAGTTCTTCGTTGCTATTAATGTTGATGATTTCATCAATAGTTGCTGTTTTTTCTTGTTTAAATGTTTCGTTGGTACGAATCAGAGTTTGACAGTGAAAAAAGGGGAGCAACTCGGAAATAAGTTTCCTGCCTTCAGCTATAAAGCATTGGTGCTCATCGCGATATTTTTTCAATTTTAGCGCGTGGATGTATTTTGTTTTTGCTTTAGAAATAGGCATCTGTGGGTAGCATTTATTTGTTCAACAAAGGTACGATATTTCAGTTGAAATGCTTATATTTGTGGCAATTTTCTATTAGTGCGCCTTTTTCGAAAATGTCGAAGCAAAAAAGGGGTTATATCCATGTTCTTTTTGTGATGCTGTTGCTCTTTTCGAGTTGCAGTCTGACGCGTTATGTGCCTGAAAATGAGGTGTTGTTGAATAAGAATAAGATTAAAGTCGATAATCCAGAAATAGAGTCTAACGATTTTAGCAATTATTTGCTTCAGTCGCCAAACAGTTATTTTTGGAGTATCGCTCGCATAAAGTTGGCGCTATATAGTACGTCAAAACCCGATACGACGAAATGGATAAATCGTTGGTTGCGTAAAGTTGGAGAGCCTCCAGTGATTTACGATTCTGTTGCTACTAAGTCGTCTCGTGAAAACCTAGCAAAGATGATGCATAACAAAGGCTATTGGAGTGCATCTGTCGACGTGAGCACTAAGGTTAAGAAGAAAAAGATGAACGTCACTTATAATATTACGGCTAACGAGCCATATGCAATAGGTGAGTATGATATATATATCGCTGACTCTGTGGCAAGTAGATATATTGAGGCTGATAGTGCTAATGCGTTAAAAGTTGGTGATGTGTTCGATGTCGACTTATTGAATCGTGAGCGTGAGCGCGTCACAACACTATTACGTCGTCATGGTTATTATAATTTTCAGAAAGAGTGTGTTGGCTTTTTAGCCGACACGACGATGGGTGATCATCGTGTAGGCGTTCTAATGTCTCTTCAACCTCAATATACAGCTGATTCTGTACAAGAGGTCGTTTTTCGTCGAAAGCGTGTAGACCATATTTTGATTTGTGTCTATTCCGATAATAGCAAGAAATTTGTTGCTGTCGATACCGTTGAGATGGATGGCGTGACTATTGTATATGATAAAGTGAGTCATGCATTTCGTCCGAATATGCTTGCAGAGAAAGTGTCCATTCGTCCTCATTCGATGTATAACGAGCGCACGGTTCAGCGTACTTATGAGAATTTGAGTAGTTTGTCGGCGGTGAAATATGTCAGCATCTCTTTTGAAGATATCTCCGATGAGTTGTTGCGTGCCATTATTTATATATCTCCGGAAAAACGTCATGGTTATACGATAGAATTAGAGGGTACGAACTCTTCTGGTAACTTTGGTGTAGGTACAAGCATCGACTATGTAAACAAAAATATATTTCATGGTGCCGAGACCTTTAAGATTGGTGCTCATGGTTCTTATGAGATGATGGGTAAGGTGGGTTCTTTGCGTCATTTGTTTACGGTAGGTGGTAGTGCTTTGTTGAGTGTTCCATCTGTGTTGTTGCCTGCATCGCAAAATTTTCGTCGTCGTTCGGGTGGTACCACAGAGTTCTCCATAAACTACGATTATCAACATCGTCCGCACTATCATCGTAACATTTTTAATGCGGGCATTCGTTATGCTTGGCGTCAACGTCGCATGCAGTACAATTTTAATTTGCTGGATGTCAGTTACGTTTATTTGCCTTGGGTTGACGATGATTTTCGTGACATGTATTTATCGCCGTCGTCGTCTAATCGTTTTAGTTTCGAAGACCACTTCATCATGCGTTTAGGTTTCAATTTTACGTTTTCCAACAAACGTAGCGAATCGAGCCTCAGCGATTATTCCGTTGTCCGTGCATCCGTTAACACAGCCGGTAACTTATTGTATGGTATGAGTAATTTGTTTCATCAACAAAAGGACGAAGATGGAGGTTATAAGATGTTCAACATTCGTTATTCGCAGTATGTGAAAGGGGAGTTTGACTATGTCTATAACCATAAATTTTCTGAGCGCAATAGTATAGTGTTTCATGCAGCTATTGGTGCTGCTATTCCTTATGGTAATGGAACAATTATACCTTATGAAGAGCGTTTCTTCAGTGGTGGTGCAAATAGTGTACGTGGTTGGTCGGTTCGTGAGTTGGGACCAGGTTCCTATAAAAATCAATCAGGCGATTTGGATTACATGAACCAATCAGGCGATATAAAACTTGATTTAAACCTCGAGGCGCGTTTGAAATTGCTGTGGAAAATCCATGCAGCTGTTTTTTTAGATGCGGGCAACATATGGACCATTCGCGATTATGCAGAGCAACCAGGTGGACAGTTCCTTTGGAACTCATTCTACAAACAGATTGCGTGCAGTTATGGTGTAGGTCTTCGTCTCGACTTTTCGTTTTTTGTTATTCGTGTCGATATGGGCGTCAAGCTGTTCGACCCAAGTTATAGCACACAGCGAGAGCGTTGGCGCTCCAATTTAAAATTCCGCGACGATGTGGCATTCCACTTCGCCGTAGGTTATCCGTTCTAGAAGTGTTTGATAATCAACAAGTGATAATGATAAATAATTTAATATAGTACAAAGATGAAAAAAGTACAGTATCTTATTTTGGTAGCATTGCTTGCTATGAGTGCTACCGTTGCTAATGCATGTACCAATTTCCTAATAGGAAAGAAGGCATCAGCAGATGGCTCAACAATGATTTCTTATGCCGCCGACTCTTATTGGTTGTTTGGCTCGTTGTCTCACTATCCAGCCGCTGTTCACCAGCCAGGCGTGATGCGTGATGTCTATGAATGGGACACCAATAAATATCTCGGTCAAATTAAGGAAGCTGAGCGTACCTACAATGTTATTGGTAACATTAATGAATATCAGGTGTCGATTGGCGAAACTACCTATACAGGTCGTGAAGAACTGATTGATACAACTGGTATTATCGACTATGGCAGTTTGATTTACATTGCTTTGCAACGTTCTCGTACTGCTCGTGAAGCCATCCGTATCATGACTGACTTGGTAGCAGAGTATGGCTACTACAGTTCAGGCGAATCATTCTCAATTGCCGACCCTAACGAAATCTGGATCATGGAAATGATAGGTAAAGGTCCAGGCAACAAAGGTGCTGTTTGGGTAGCACGTCTTATCCCATCCGACTGCGTCTCAGCTCACGCCAACCAAGCCCGTATCACCACATTCCCAACCGAAAAGACGAGCAAAAACAGCATCAGCAGTCGACACATCAACCGTATCAACGACACCACCATCACTGTTGTATACGCTGAAGATGTCATCTCTTTTGCTCGTTCAAAAGGTTACTATAAGGGTGCTGACAAAGACTTCAGTTTCTCCGACACCTACAATCCGCTCGACTTTGGCGGCATCCGTTTCTGCGAAGCTCGCGTGTGGTCGTTCTTCAACAAAGTAAGCTCTGACATGAAACGCTATTTACCATATATCAATGGTGAATCGAAAGAGCGTATGCCTTTGTGGATTAAACCAAACAAGAAAATCTCTGTTACCGATGTGAAAAACTATATGCGCGACCACTACGAAAACACACCACTTGATATGACCACAGGCATGGGTTCTGGCGCATGGGGTTCACCTTATCGCAACACACCACTTACTTATAAAGCTAAAAATGGTAAAGAATACTATCACGAACGTCCAGTAGCAACACAACAAACAGGCTTTTCATTCGTTGCACAAATGCGCGATTGGTTGCCAAATCATGTTGGTGGTATCCTTTGGTTTGGTGTCGACGATGCCACCGTTTCTTGCTACGTGCCAATGTACTGCGGCATGAACTCTGTTCCTGAGTGCTTCTCGCCCGACAATGGCTCGCTTCTTGATCTCTCTTGGACTTCTGCATTCTGGATTAACAACTGGTTGGGCACAATGGTTTACGCACGTTACTCACGCCTCATACCTTATGTTAAAGCAGAACAAGACAAATGGGATGCATACTTCCTCAACGAAATCAAAGCTATTGACGAACGTGGTCGTGAACTCATTGCCGTACCTGATATTCGTGGCATCGACCAAATGATCACCTCCTTCTCATGCAAACAAGCAGAAAAAGCTACAAAAGCATGGAAACAAATGGCAGAATTCCTCTTTGTGAAATATCTTGACGATGCCGAAAAAGGTACCGATGAGAAAGGTAATTTCCTTCGCTCAAATGGTAACATTCCTGCCAAAGTAATTCGTGAAGGATATCCACAAGACTATATCGAAAAAGAACTTGTTAAACCAAATCCTGAACGTTTCCGCCTGAAAACACAAAAGGAAATGGATAACAGAAAATAGTAAACCGTTCTGATTATGAAGAAATTAACATTAATTTTCTCAGCTATTATGGTGGCAACAACATTATTGGCTCAGAATCCGTTTTTCAGCAAATCGAAAAACCCGCATGAAACCTTTCCTTTCGATAAACTGAAAAACGAACACTTCATGCCTGCTTTCCGCGAGGGCATCAAACAACACAATCTCGAAATTGATAAGATAGCCAACTCAAAAGCAGATCCAACATTCGAAAACACCATCGTGGCCATGGAACGTTCAGGCGAATTGCTGAACCGTGTTGCTACAGTGTTTTTCGCACTCGATGGTGCCGAAACCAACGACATAATGCAAAAAGTTAGTCAAGACGTTATGCCGTTGCTCACTCAACATGAAAACGATATCGTGTTGAATGAGAAACTCTTCCAGCGTGTTAAAGCCGTCTATGACAAACGCGAACAACTCAATCTAAGTGTAGAGCAAGCCAAACTGCTTGAAAACACCTATGAAATGTTTGCTGAAAATGGTGCTAACCTCTCGCCAGAGAAAAAAGAAATCTATCGTGAACTAAGCACCAAACTTAGCATGGCAACCACCACCTTTGCTCAAAATGCATTGAACGAAGTCAATGAGTACGAAATGTTGGTGAAAGACTCTGCTGTATTGGCTGGTCTGCCTGCCGATGTCATCGAAATGACTCGCGAATTAGCCGAAAAAGCTGGCAAAGAAGGTTACCTACTCAATCTTCGTGCTACTTGCTATGTGCCAGTCATGACTTATGCCGACAATCGCGACCTCCGTCACGAACTCTGGACAGCCTACAACACACAATGCCTCTCGGGTAGCAAATACGACAACACCAAGGTGATTAATGAAATCATCAACCTTCGTATGCAAATCGCACAACTCTTTGGTTATAAAAACTATGCGGAATATCATCTCCGTCACACCATGGCTGAAAATCCAAAGAATGTCTACAATTTGCTCAACCAACTTCGCGATGCCTACATGCCTACAGCTCAACAAGAGTTGAAAGCCGTACAAGACTATGCCAACGCACATGGCGCTTATTTCACCATCCAACCTTGGGACTTTAGCTACTATAGCGAGAAACTCAAAACAGCCAAATTCAATATCAACGATGAAATGCTTCGTCCTTATTTCGAGCTCGAAAAAGTGAAGGAAGGTGTGTTTGGACTTGCTACTAAACTCTATGGCTTGCAATTTACCAAAAACCCGAAAATTCCTGTTTATAACGAAGAGGTAGAGGCATTTGATGTAACCGATGCCAACGGTCGCTTCATCGCTGTGCTTTACACCGATTTCCACCCAAGAGCTGGCAAACGTGCTGGCGCTTGGATGACGGAGTACAAACCACAGTACAAAACAGCTAATGGCACCGACTCACGTCCACATATCACTGTTGTAATGAATTTTACACGTCCAACCGCCAATAAACCAGCGTTGCTAACCTTTGATGAGGTTGAAACATTCCTCCATGAATTCGGACATGCACTTCATGGCATGTTGGCAGATGGCACTTATGCTTCGTTATCTGGAACCAATGTCTATCGTGATTTTGTGGAACTCCCTTCACAAATCATGGAAAACTGGGCAACAGAAAAAGAATTCCTTGATGGATGGGCACGTCATTATGAAACAGGCGACTCTATCCCTGCCGACCTTGTTCAACGCATGATTGACGCTTCGAACTTCAACTGTGCTTATGCATGCCTACGCCAACTCTCGTTCGGATTGCAAGATATGGCATTCCACACTATCGAGACGGCTTATACTGGCGAAGCTATTGACCTTGAGACTCGTTCAACACGTAGTGTAGCACTCCTTCCCGATGTGCCTGGCACTGGCCGTTGTGCTACATTCACCCACATCTTCTCTGGTGGTTATGCTGCTGGTTACTATGGCTATAAATGGGCAGAAGTACTCGACGCTGATGCTTTCTCATTATTCAAACAAAATGGTATCTTTGACAAGAAAACGGCAACATCATTCCGTACGAACGTACTTGAAAAAGGCGGAACCGAACATCCAATGGTACTTTACAAACGTTTCCGTGGTCACGAACCATCCATCAATGCACTTCTCAAACGCAATGGCATCATTAAGTAAATGTTGCTATAGCTATAATTAAACCCATAAAAAAGAGACTCTGAAAACAGAGTCTCTTTTTTATGGGTTATTTCAAGAAAAAGTTGTACCTTTACAACGTAAACAAGGGGGGTGATAAATCACCTAAATAACAACAAAAAAAACAAACAACTAATCTCTACAACTATGAAACAATTACTTACAACATTATTTCTTACGGTTTTCGCACTAAACGCATTGGCACAAGAAAGTCAAACCACACTCTATTTCCAAAGTGTGCATGGCGCGTTAGATTCAGTAGTTATAGGTCATCACCCAGACGCCACACAAGGGGTTGATAGTTTGTTGGGAGAAGCGCAATCGAACGAAGGTTGGGTGTTTGTACATCCCTCACTAATTGTTGGAAATTATTATAGTGGCTACGACTCCACTATAAATATGAAAAAACAGTATATTCAAGATGGCCGATTAAAAACAAGTGCTTTTACAATACGTTTTCCAGAAGACTCCCTACCTGTTACAATGTCTCGTGATACTTATTTTTGTGGAGATTATAACGACTCTGGCAATAAGCATTACGCTTGGATAAGCACAGGGAGGAACACCCCGGTGTTTTGGTCAGATGCCGTAGTGATTGGAGATGGAGAAAGACACGATGATAATAGATACGATATTTATGGAGATGTTTCTGCTCCAATACGTTATTTCCATAATCCAACAGTACTATCGGCATATAATGGGGGAACGCCAAATGTTATTTACTATGCTTATAGCTATGTGTATTCAATTGATTTTATGGGTCTTGAAAACGTGGAAGAGCAAAATCAAGTGGTTGTTGCAAATAGAAATAACGTGCTGGACGTTCGAGCAAAAGACGAGACTATAAAGCAAATCTTTGTTTATAGTATCAATGCCAATGTCTTACAGCAACGAACCGTAGAAGACGTGCAAGCAACCGTAGATATGACTTCTTTCCCACAAGGAATCTATTTCTTAGTCATTCACACAGTAAACAGTACTTATCATAGCAAGGTTATTGTAAAATAGAGAAAGATATTAACTTTAGTACAAACGTAATACACTCAGGGCATGGATGAACGCATCCGTGCCCTGTTTTTTTTTATAAGTACTTCACCAATGTCTGCTTGTAATAATGAAATAATTTGTGTGAAGACGATTTTCTTGTGGCGATGCACCAAAAATTTCATGCTGAAAATAATTTCATGTGGAGAGTTTCAGTTTCGTGAGCGCTGAAATAAATTTCATTTTGGGAGTCACGAAAGTTTTCATGCTGAAAATAATTTCTTGTGGGAAGTTTTGGTTTCGTGCACGCTGAAAATAATTTCATTTCAGAAGTCACGAAAGTTTTCATGCCGAAAATAATTTCTTGTGGAGAGTTTCAGTTTCGTGAGCGCTGAAATAAATTTCATTTTGGGAGTCACGAAAGTTTTCATGCCGAAAATAATTTCTTGTGGAGAGTAACGAAACGAAAAATGTTGACAAGAATTTGTTGTGGGGAGAAATGTAACAAGGAACATCGCTGCAAAAGATTTCAAGCACAATGTTAGAAAAATGATATTCCAAAGGGGAAGATTGTTGTGTAAATATTCAATTTTGTACGATATGATTTTTTTTTTTTTGATGTTAGTTTTGTTAAACGAAAAATATCACTTATCTTTGCCATAATAAACTCAAATAAAATATTTGGACTTATGAAACAAAACCTCCTTCTGAAAATAGCATTTTTGCTATTACTGACAAATGTCCCTTTCCGAGGGTGGTGTGATCTAACGATTCCCTTGAGCGGTGGCTTAACCATCACGTCCATGACCATTGATGGTATGAGTGAGTACTTCCTAAATTGCAAAACGAGTATAAAGCGCAAACAATTGAAAAAATACAATTTCTTTGGTGACCCATCTTTGTATATTTATGGTTTGAACCGCTTTACGGGTAATCAATCAGTGGCATCGAACCCAGCTACAAACCCGCAAATTCTATTGTCTGTAATCGATACAAAATTGTCTATAGCTTCTATCCGTGAGTCAAAAATAGACAATATCTATATCTATAACTCGTTGGGCGTTCTTTTTGCTGAATCGAAGACAACAGATATTGATATATCAAACTGGCCAAATGGCGTTTACGTTGCGCTCGTAAAAATGCTTGATGGTCAGCAAATAGTAGAGAAATTTATTGTTAAACACTAAAAAGTTATATTATGAAACAAATCAATTTACTTGCTGTATTTATTGTTGTTGTCGTTTTTCTTTGCTCGTGTAAAGATTATCGCTATAACGATGGATTTAGTTCGAAGCTGTTTGAATATTGGCCGTATCAAACAGGGGATTCTGTAACATACGTGAATGAAGAAGGTGATTCTATTACATTTGTTCTTCAATTTATTGCTGAGAACTACGACCCAACAATTGGTTGGGAAGATAATGCAGAGAAAGGAGATTTTAATGAGGGGGTATTTCAATTATTATACTTTGTATATGGTGTTTCAATGCATCATAATTATTTAGGGAAACAATTTGGATTTCAACATTATATGTCATATACACCTGGAAATATAACTTCTGGTAATATGAATTTTTCTGTGTATAAAAAAAGAGATGTTGACACTTCTAAAGATCCTTTTTCACCGGAAGCATTTGTGTTTCCTGAGGAAGATGTTAGTCTGACTTATGACAAATTTTTTAGTGATACAGTATATTTGACTGGAAGGGATTATCCAGTTGACACATTCTTTATCACTACTGAAGTTGTACGCGGAAAAGGTATCACTTGGTGGATTGATCTTGACCATCATTGTTGGAAATTAGTGGAAAGGTAGATACTTTCTTTTGCTTATAAAACGTTAGTAATCAACTAAAAAACAATTGAGTAGACACTATCATTGCAGTAGTGTTTGCTTTTGTTTTAAACGCTACGGAAACGGAAAGCGCCGAAGCAAAACTTGTGCCTGTGGTTGTCGATTGTACGATGCCAAAACGAGAATAGTGCAGGGTGTACAGAAACGAAGATTGTTGAAGCGAAAATGTTGTGGTCGGTGTTGTTTTGCGGTGAGAAAATGGACAGAAGTTGACAAAAAAGTGTTACTTTTGATGTCGTAAACTGAGGCGTACAACATTGCGACCTCAAACCCCGAAAACAGACAATGGACACACTGAGTAACGACGAACTGCAACACCGTCTGCTCTTCGATTACAACAAAAGCGCAACTGACGTACGTGCCGAATTGCAAGCTCTACTCCCTGAGCATCCGAAAGCATTTTTGGAACAACTGATGACTTCGAAACACCTCGATCATCGCCATATAGCTGGTGCTGAACGTTACTTCCGTTCGGCTGTTCGTAACGTGTTTCGGCTCGACAAAACCCTACACCCATTGCGTAATGCATTAGGACTCAACACAGGTGCATGGCGTACGGCATGGACAAAACGCTGTTTGCCAAGCTTGGTGTCGTCGTTAGACAATGCTGTTTCGATGCCTCAAACCAATGAATTTGAGTGGCATTTCACACTGACGGTGAAACCTGACGTGGTGCCCGACGGTGAAACCATCCGTTGTTGGTTGCCATTGCCAAACACCATTGTTCCTTACCAACAAGCCGACGAACACATCGTTACTTCCGTTGCTAATCCCATCGTGTCAGGAAATCGTTCCGCTCATAGCACCGTTTATCTTGAACAGAAAGCATTGGCAGGACAACCCACAGTGTTTAGCGTCAAACAACGAGTGAGATTGTCAACCGAGGTGCATAATTTTTCGCAAGTGGATGATTGTAGGTCAACGACTAATGAGAACTTAACGCCATATCTTGAGGAGCGTCCACCGCACATCGTATTCTCAAAACTACTGAAAGAATTATCGGCTGAAATCGTCAATCCTCTCCACACACCATGGGAAAAAGTGTGCGACATCTTTTCGTGGATTAGCCGCGAAATACCTTGGGTTTCAGCACGCGAATATGCCACCATCGATAACATACCCGAGCACGTGCTACAACAAATGGGTGGCGACTGTGGCGAGAAGACCTTGTTGTTCATTGCTTTGTGTCGACTGAACGGCATTGCGGCACGTTGGCAAAGTGGATTTATGCTTCACACACGACACCAAAACCTCCACGATTGGGCGGAAATCTATCATCCAACGTTCGGTTGGGTGGCTGTCGATGTCTCGTTCGGCTTGCAGACGCATCTTCCAAACCTACCATTGCGGCAGTTTTACTTAGGCAATCGCGATGGCTATCACCTTGTTGTCAATAGTGATTTTGGCGCTGAACTCTTTCCGAAAAAACAGTTTCCTCGTAGTGAAACAGTTGATTTTCAGCGTGGAGAAGTAGAGTGGCGTGGGGGCAATCTCTATTTCGATCAGTGGCATTACACGTTTAAAGCTGTTAGAAAACAACACTAAACCAACACGATGAAAAAAAACGACAATAGGTGTCACGATTGTGGAGAAAAATATGTAATTTTGCATGCAATTACATCCTAACATAAAGAATTGATGGGCAATGTTGTTGCAACATATCAAGCAGAGATGCGTTCCATAAAATGTATGGGACAAAAAGCAACTTGTGCTCAGCGAGAAAAAGAGTGTTCGCAATAAAATGCAATGCTCTTTTTTTGTACCCTAAATAGTAGAATTATTCGAGGACAAAACAATGATAGAACGTTACAGTCGCGCACAGATGCGCAACATTTGGACCGAAGAAAATAAGTTCAATGCTTATTTGAAGGTTGAACTCTATGCCGCCGAAGCGTGGAGCGAATTAGGCATCGTGCCTAAAGAAGATATTAAGAAACTGTGGGACAAAGCCTCATTCTCTATCCCACGCATCTACGAAATCGAACAACAGACCAAACACGACGTGGTGGCTTTCACACGTGCAGTGAGTGAGACACTGGGCGAAGAACGTAAGTGGATTCACTACGGTTTGACCAGTACCGACGTTGTTGACACTGCCAATGGCTACCTGATAAAACAAGCTAACGAAATACTGCTTGCCGACATCGAAGCATTCATCGAGGTGCTTCGTAAACAAGCACTCCGTTTTAAGAAAACACCATGCATAGGACGTACGCATGGCATTCATGCCGACATCACCAGTTTTGGACTAAAATGGGTGTTGTGGTACGCAGAAATGCAACGTAACCTCGAGCGTTTCCGTCGTGCTTGCAAAGACATCGAAGTGGGTAAAATGAGCGGTGCAGTGGGCAATTTTGCTAACATCCCTCCTTTTGTAGAACAATATGTTTGTGAACATCTTGGCATCGACCACGCTTTAGTGTCGACCCAAGTGATTCAACGTGACCGCCACGCCTACTACATGGCAACGTTGGCTGTCATAGCTTCCAGCCTTGAACAAATGGCTCTCGAAGTGCGCAACCTACAACGCACCGAAGTACATGAAGTGGAAGAGGCTTTCGGAAAAGGACAGAAAGGCTCAAGTGCTATGCCTCACAAGCGTAACCCTATCAGCAGCGAAAACATCTGCGGTTGCGCCCGTGTGATGCGTGGCTATATGGCTACTTTCTATGAAAATGTGGCACTTTGGCACGAACGCGACATCTCGCACTCTGCTACTGAACGCATCATACTGCCCGACGCTACCATGTTGCTCGACTATATGTTGAACCGTTTCAAAGGTATTTTGGAAAACCTTACCGTGTTCCCAGAACAAATGCTGAACAATATCTACCGCACTAAGAAGATTATCTTTGCACAACGTGTGATGAATGCGTTGATAGCCAAAGGATTTGTGCGCGAAGAAGCTTACGATACCGTGCAACCTATTGCCATGAAGGCATGGAGCGAAGGACTCGACTATCAAGAACTGTTGCACCAAAACGAAAAGGTAATGAGTCACCTTACCTCCGACGAGTTAGACGCTTGCTTTACGCTCGATTACTACTTCTCGCAAGTCGACCACATCTACGAACGCAACGGCATCAAAGAATAGTATTAACCCATTATTATTGCTTACACACTATGAAATTCGACACAATACGCACAGCACTGACTTTCGACGACGTGCTCTTAGTTCCACAGCAGAGCAACATTTTGCCAAGTGAAATATGTTTGAAAACACACCTCACCCCTACCATAGCCCTCAACATCCCTATTGTGAGTGCTGCCATGGACACCGTGACGGAATCGAAGATGGCAATAGCCATAGCTCGCGAAGGAGGTCTTGGCTTTATCCATAAAAATATGAGTATTGACGAGCAAACAGCTGAAGTCGACTTGGTGAAACGTTCGGAAAGTGGTATGATAGCTAATCCTATCGTGCTTCACGTCAACAACACTTTACGCGATTGCGGTAACATACTTGCAAAATATCACATCAGTGGTCTTCCTGTGGTTGATGACAACAATAAGTTGGTTGGCATTATTACCAATCGCGACTTGAAATACCTCACCCTCGACGATACCCCTATCACCGAAGTGATGACAAAAGATCGTTTGGTGACAGCTAAGTTGGGTACCTCGCTACAAGATGCGAAACAGATTCTTTGGCAAAACCGTATTGAGAAACTGCCAATTGTGTCGGATAGTGGTGAGTTGGTTGGTTTGATTACCAGTAAAGACATCGACAACGTGGTGAACTATCCTAACGCTTGTAAAGATGCTAACGGACGTTTGCGTTGTGGCGCTGCTGTTGGTGTAAGTGCCGACACAATGCAACGTGTGCGTGCGTTGGTAAATGCTGGTGCCGATGTGATAGCTGTTGACTCGGCTCACGGACATAGTCGCAATATTCTTGACACCGTGCGTAACATCCGGAGTGAATTCCCTAATCTTCCAATCGTGGCAGGTAACATCGTAACCAAAGAAGCAGCAGCCGATTTGATAGCTGCCGGTGCCAACACCGTGAAGGTTGGCATTGGTCCTGGTAGTATCTGTACAACTCGTGTAGTAGCAGGTGTTGGTGTGCCACAAATCACAGCTGTGAACGATGTGGCAGAATATTGTAAAGACAAGGGTGCCATGGTGATTGCTGACGGCGGCATTAAATATTCGGGCGATGTTGTGAAAGCGTTGGCAGCTGGTGCCGACGTGGTGATGCTTGGCTCGTTGTTGGCAGGATGTACGGAAAGCCCAGGTGAAGAGATTCTTTATCAAGGCCGTAAGTTTAAATCGTATGTTGGAATGGGCTCGTTGGCAGCTATGCGTCGCGGCTCTGCCGATCGTTATTTCCAATCGAAAGACACCTCGGCACGTAAGTTGGTGCCAGAAGGTATTGAAGGACGTGTAGCTTACAAAGGTGCTGTGGGCGACACACTCTACCAATTGTGTGGTGGCATTCGTTCCGGCATGGGCTATTGTGGCGCACCTAATATCGACGAGTTGAAACGTAAGAGCGTGTTTGTGCGCATCACTAACGCCGGCTTGTTGGAGAGTCATCCGCACGATGTCGACATTACTGTTGAGGCTCCAAATTACAGCAAATAAGTTTTATAAGATTGAATAAATAAAGCAACGAAGTCTTGAGGTGTTGCACCTTGAAGACTTCGTTGCTTTTTATTGTTAAGAGTGTCGAGACTTGTTGATATGCTATGATATCTTAGGTCTGGGGGAATGTTGTGTCGTTTTAGGTGATAGACGATTAGTTGTCGCGTTCGCTCAGTTCAAGCCAACGGAATTCTTTCTCGTCGATAAGAGGATTGATTTCTGACAGTCGCATAGAGAGTTTCACGATATCGTCGGACTGCAAAGTGCCGGAGGAGAGCGATGTCTCAATCTCGTTTTTTTCTGCGTTCAGTGTCTCGAGGTCTTTTTCTAACTGCTCCAATTCGCGTCGTTCTTTATAGCTGAGTTTGTTGCTGTCTTTCTCGTGGGTTCTCTCTGTTTTTGGTTTCTTTTCAATGTTTCTTTTTGCTTCGTTCTCTCGTTCTTCTTCGATGGTGAGTGCTTCGAAAGCACGGTAGTCGGTGTAGTTGCCTGGATAGTCTTTTATTTTTCCTTCTCCTTGGAACACTAACAAATGGTCGACCACTTTATCCATGAAGCAACGGTCGTGACTAACAACGATAACACAACCATGAAATCCGATGAGATAGTCTTCCAAGACACGCAGTGTGGCGAGGTCGAGGTCGTTGGTTGGTTCGTCGAGCACTAAGAAATTTGGGTTACTCATCAACACGGTGCAGAGATAAAGACGACGTCGTTCGCCACCGCTTAAAAGATGAATAAAATCATGCTGCCGACTTGGTGAAAAGAGAAAGCGTGAGAGTAGCTGCGTAGCTGTGAGTCGTTGTCCTCCACCAAGGTCAATGTCTTCTGCCACGGCTCTGACGGCATCAATCACTTTCATCTCCTCGTTGAACGTGATGCCAGTCTGACTGTAGTAAGCAAATCGCACCGTGTCGCCTACGTCGAAGCGTCCGCTGTCGGGTGCTACTTCGCCTATCAACATTTTCAAGAAGGTGCTTTTGCCAGTGCCGTTTTTACCTACGATGCCCATCTTTTCGTAGCGTGAGAAGTTGTAGTAGAAATCTTTTAGTAACACTCTGTCGCCGTAGGCTTTTGACACGTATTGTGCTTCGAATATTTTTGAGCCGATGTAGGTGGCTTTTACGCCGAGTTGAATCTCTTTCTCTACCAGTCGTTGTTTCGCTCTTTGTTCTATTTCTTTGAATGCGTCGATGCGACTTTGTGCTTTGGTGCCACGAGCTTGTGGTTGTCGACGCATCCAGTCTAATTCTTTACGATAGAGATTTTTAGCACGTTGTGTCTCTGCGTTGAAGTTGGCAATACGCTCGTCGCGTTTTTCAAGATAGTATTGGTAGTTGCCTTTGTAATGGTAGAGTTGATGATTGTCGATTTCGTAGATTTCGTTGCATACGTTATCGAGGAAATAGCGGTCGTGTGTGACCATTATCAACGTCATTTTCGAGTGGTTGAGCCATTCCTCTAACCATTCGACCATAGCGAGATCAAGGTGGTTGGTTGGTTCGTCGAGAATGAGAAGGTCTGGCTCAGTGATTAGCACATTGGCGAGTGCGAGTCGTTTCTGTTGTCCTCCACTGAGTTCGCCAACGGGTTTGTTCCAATCGTGAATGTCGAGTTTACCAAGAATCTGTCGTATGTTGGTTTCGAAATCCCAAGCATTCAGTCGGTCCATCTCACTAAGTGCTTGTTGGAAGGCATTGTCGACCGCCTGGTGTTGTGTCTGTGCTTCAAGCAGTGCTTCGTAGCGTTGGATGGCTTTCACGATTTCGTTTTCGCTTTGAAAACAAGCCTCTGCTACGGTGGCGTTGTCGGCGAATTGTGGAATTTGTGGCAGATAGCCTACTCGGAGGTCTTTGCGGTAGACCACTGTGCCGCTGTCTTGTTGTTCGTGGCCTGTAAGAATGTTAAGTAGTGTGGTTTTTCCTGTGCCATTGTTAGCAACAAAGGCGCACCGCATACCTTGTTCGATGCCAAAAGAAATGTTGGCAAAAAGTTCGCGGTCGCCAAACGATTTGCTTAATCCTTCTACTTGCAGATAGACCATGGTTTGCTGCTATGATTATTTCCCGATTAGTTTGAGAATCCACTTAATGAGGTCGTTGCCATTGGCAAAGATGAGGAGTGCGAGCAGTAAGAACATGCCGATGTTAAGCATTATTTCCATTACTTTTTCACTTGGCTTACGGCGTGTAATCATTTCGTAGAGAATGAAAAGCACGTAGCCACCATCTAGCACTGGGATTGGTAAGATGTTCATGAATGCGAGAATAACAGATAGGAATGCAGTGAGGCTCCAGAAGTCGGTCCAATTCCATTCCGATGGGAACAATCCACCAATAGCACCAAATCCGCCAAGACTTTTTGCTCCGGCTTTAGTGAATACTAAGCGGAATTGTTTGACGTAAGATCCTAATACGCTAAAACCTTTCTTAATGCCTGCAGGAATTGATGCGAAGAATCCGTATCGTTTGGTCTCTGTTTTGAAGAAAAGTGCAGGGTTTTTCAATGCGACACCCAGCGCTCCGTCTTCGTTGAGTTCAACAGGCATTTGCATTGTTTGATGGTTTCTTACAAAAGATAGGACGACGGTGTCGGAAGGATGATTTGCTAATGTGTCGCGTATTTCAGAAGCGGCACTCATTGCTTTGCCGTTGACACCGACGATGCTATCGCCAATTTCCATACCGATGTTTTTTGCAGGACTATTGTCGGAGAAGTCGTCGATAACAAGTGGGAAGCGTGGCGACATGAATGGATTGTCTTTGTCGATTTCGAGGTAGCTTTCGCCGAAGGATTTAGGCAGAGTTATATTTACCTCTTGACCATTGCGCAAAACGGTGACGTCTTGTTTGCCTTCGATAATAATGTATTGTGCGACGTCGGAGATGCGTTCGGGCTCTACACCATTGATTGTTTTGATGATGTCGCCATTTTCAAATCCGTAGTTTTGTGCTGTCGTACAGTAGTCGTAGCCAAGATAAGCATTGCGTACGGGCATCCATTCTTCGCCATTTGAAAACATGAGCATACTATATATTATAAGTGCTCCGATGAAGTTGTTGACTACACCGCCAGTGATGATGAGCAGACGTTGCCATGTTTTTTTACTGCGATATTCCCAAGGTTGTGGTTCGGTGTTAGTTACTGTGGGGTCCATCGATTCATCTACCATACCAGCAATAGAGCAGTAGCCGCCGAGTGGCAACCAACCAATGCCCCATTCTGTGCTGTCGGGATATTTGCGCCAATCATCGTCGGGTAGTTCGTCTATAGGGGCAGGCACGAGAATGACGTTGCCTTTTTTATCTTTTTTCTCTTCGCCATTGGCATCTAAAAGTGGTTGTAGATGTTCGGGTTGATTCTTTTTGAACCATTCAAAATGCCACTTTCCATTAAATTTCTTCGCTCTGAGAATGGAGAAATTCGGATTGAAGAAGAGATAAAATTTGTTGACACGTGTTTTAAACACACGAGCCCAAAAGAAATGGCCAAGTTCGTGAATGAAAATGAGGAAAGACAGGCTGACGATGAGTTGTGCTGCCTTAATCCAGAAATCTGCTGACATAAATTTGTACGGTTAAAATTGTTGTTAGTGGTTATTTATTAAAGCCTCAGTCATTTGACGGGCTAATTTGTCGGTTTCGACGTAGTTGTCGTAGGTTGGTGTTGCAATAAATGGTGTGCGACTTATCACGTTTGCTATTAAATCGCTCATGCCAAGAAAGGAAATTTTTTCGTTTAAGAAAGCGTGTACTGCAATTTCGTTGGCGGCGTTGAGTGCGCAAGGGATATTGCCACCTTGGTGCATAGCTTCGTAGGCTAATGATAGGTTACGGAAGCGTTGTTTGTCGGGTTTTTCGAAGGTGAGGTTACCACATGTGGTGAGGTCTAATTTCTTTACTTCTGTCTCGATGCGTTCCGGATAGGTAAGTGCTAATTGAATAGGTATTCTCATGTCGGGGTTGCCTAATTGTGCTTTGACACTGCCATCCTTAAATTGTACGAGTGAGTGAATAATGCTTTGTGGATGAACCACAACGTCGATGTGGTCGACATCGATACCAAATAACCATTTTGCCTCCATCACCTCAAAGCCTTTGTTCATCATCGATGCTGAGTCGATAGTGATTTTAGCACCCATGTTCCACGTAGGATGGTTGAGTGCTTGCGCTGGTGTAACATTTGATAAGTCGTTGATGGTTCTAAATGGTCCGCCTGACGCTGTCAGTATGATGCGGTCGACTGCGGTTTCTTGTTCGCCTAACAAACATTGAAACACAGCACTATGTTCTGAGTCGATGGGAAGAATAGGGCAGTGGTATTTTAGTGCTAACGATGTAACTAATTGTCCGGCTACCACTAAACATTCTTTGTTGGCGAGTGCTATCTTTTTGTTTGCTTCAATGGCTTTAATAACAGGTTGCAACGCGGAGTAACCAACCAAAGCCACAACGACGGTGTCAACGGGTTGCATGGTGGCTACATCGGCCACTGAATCTGTGCCTGTCCAAACTTTAATAGGTAGGTCAGCCAGACTATCTTTTACTTTTGTGTAAAGTGCTTGGTTGGCTATCACTACTACTTCTGGCTCGAAGGCTCTTGCTTGTGCAATCAGTAAGTCGGCGTTGTTGTTAGCTGTTAAGGCGTATACTTCAAAACGCTCGGGATGGTGTTTTACCACCTCGAGCGTTTGTACACCTATGGAGCCTGTAGAGCCCAATATAGCGAGCGACTGCTTCTGACATTCTGCCATTGTTACAGTGTTGTTGATGTCGTTTATGCTTTTGTTACCTTTACTTTAACGATGAAATCTTCAAAGTCTAATTCAGTGGCATTGTCGATGGTGTCAACTTCAGTTAGATTTTGTGCTAAAACTTGTGAGGTGATGTAGTCGTGATAGTCTTTCAACGCATCTGTCACTTGTTCCATTTTTTCGATTTCAACGATTATCTTGTCGGTAATTTCAAAGCCTGAACTTTTGCGGATGTTTTGTATTCTATTTACTAATTCGCGTGCAATACCTTCGCGACGCAGATTCTCTGTAACTTCGATGTCGAGTGCTATGGTCAGTCGTCCTTCGTTAGCAACAAGCCAACCTGGCATATCTTCCGTCGTAATTTCAACATCGGCTACCTCGATGTCGACATTTCCTGTTGCTAACGCAAGTGTTGCTGTTCCTTGGCGTTCCATTTTTGCAATGGCTTGTTGTGTCATTGCGGCAATAGCGGCTGCAATATCTTTCATCTGTTTGCCGAATTTCTTGCCAAGCACCTTAAAGTTCGGTTTGATGCGTTTCACCAAACTGATGGTTGACTCTTCGGCTGTTTCAATCTGCAACTCTTTGACATTTACTTCTGTCTTGATAAGTTCTGCGATATAGCTGAGTTGTTCTTTGGTTTTTGCGTCAGGAGCTGGTATGACAGCTTTGTTAAGTGGTTGACGCACTTTTTTCTCTGCTTTACGACGTAATGCAAGAATCATTGATGAGGCTTGTTGTGCCAATTGCATACATTCTTCGAGATAAGTGTCGATAAGGCTTTCGTTGGCAACGGGGAATTGCGATAGGTGTACTGATTCGTAGACTTTGTTGTCTGAAGCGGTAAGGTCTTCAAACAATTGGTCGGCGTAGAATGGTGCAATTGGTGCCATGAGTTTCGACACTGTTACCAAGCATGTGTAGAGTGTTTGGTAGGCTGATAGTTTGTCGTCGTTCATCTCGCCACCCCAGAAGCGTTTACGATTTAAGCGAACGTACCAGTTGCTGAGGTTCTCACCGACAAAATCGCTGATGGCACGGCCTGCACGTGTAGGCTCATAATTTTCATAGTGCATCGATACTTCTTTAATCAGTGTATTGAGCAGTGAAATAATCCAACGGTCAATTTCTGGACGTTTTTCAATTGGGATGAGTGGAGCTTGTGTGTCGAATTTATCAACGTTGGCATAAAGTGCGAAGAATGAGTAGGTGTTATAGAGTGTGCCAAAGAATTTGCGTTTCACTTCTTCAACGCCGTTAATGTCGAATTTCAGATTATCCCATGGTGATGAGTTTGTCATCATGTACCAACGTAATGGATCGGAACCGTATTGCTCGATTGTTGAGAATGGGTCAACTGCGTTGCCAAGACGTTTTGACATCTTATTGCCGTTTTTGTCGAGTACTAAACCATTTGAGATAACATTGCGGAATGCAACTGAGTCGAACACCATTGTGCCGATAGCATGTAGTGTGAAAAACCAACCACGGGTTTGATCGACACCTTCGCTAATGAAACTTGCTGGATAGATGTCGCCGCGGTCAAATGCTTCTTTATTTTCAAATGGGTAGTGAATTTGTGCGTATGGCATTGCGCCAGAGTCGAACCACACGTCGATAAGGTCTGTTTCGCGATGCATTGGTTTGCCGTCAGAAGAGCAAAGCACGATATAGTCGACGTAAGGACGGTGAAGGTCGATGTTCTCCGGTGCGTAGTTTTCTTTAGAATAATCGCCTACACGGAAATTTTTGTATGGGTTTTCTTTCATGAAACCAGCTTCAACCGATTTGTTAATCTCGTTTATCAATTCTTCGATTGAGCCGATACAAATTTCTTCGCTACCGTCTTCTGTGCGCCAGATTGGCAGAGGTGTGCCCCAATAGCGTGAGCGTGACAGGTTCCAATCGTTTAGGTTCTCCAACCATTTTCCGAAACGTCCTGTGCCAGTGCTTTCTGGTTTCCAATTGATTGTTTTGTTAAGTTCAATCATACGGTCGCGACAGGCTGTGCTGCGGATAAACCAACTGTCGAGTGGATAGTAAAGCACTGGTTTGTCGGTGCGCCAACAGTGTGGGTAGTTGTGTACGTGTTTTTCGATGCGGAATGCTTTACCTTCTTGTTTTAGCATCATACACAATGCTACGTCGAGTGTCTCGGCATCTGGGGCGAGCGTTGCGTCGTAGGCATTTTTTACAAATCTGCCAGCATATTCTTTGTAAAGTTCAACGTTTATTGATTGGTTCACAAAGTCGGCATCGAGGTCTTCCAATAGGAAGAATTTTCCTGTCATGTCTACCATTGGTCGTGTCTCACCTTTTTTTGTTAGGAAAGTCATGCCAGGCACGCCTGCTTTCTTTGCTACGAAGGCATCGTCGGCACCGAATGTTGGTGCGATGTGAACGATACCAGTACCATCTTCTGTGGTAACGTAGTCGCCAAGAATAACTTTAAAAGCGCCTTCGCCCGGATTGGCCCAAGGGATAAGTTGCTCGTATTCCAATCCAGCTAATTCTGTGCCCATCAGTGTGCCTACTACTTCAAACTCTGCCACTTTCTTCTCTCCGAAATAGGCTGAGAGCAGTGGGGTAGCAATGATGTAGGTGGCTGGTTCGTTGGAGTAAGGATTCTTTGATTTTACGATGCTGTATTCTATTTTCGGGCCTACGCACAATGCGGTGTTCGATGGTAATGTCCATGGTGTAGTGGTCCAAGCCAAGAAGTAGGCGTTGTTACCGAATCTGTCGCCTTTGATTTTAAATTGTGCTGTTACGGTGGTGTCTTTCACATCGCGGTAGCATCCTGGTTGGTTTAGCTCGTGCGAACTAAGTCCGGTGCCTGCAGCCGGTGAGTAAGGTTGTATGGTGTAACCTTTGTAAAGTAATCCTTTGTTGTAGAGTTGTTTCAAAAGCCACCACAGTGTTTCGATATATTTGTTGTCGTAGGTAATGTATGGGTCGTCGAGGTCTACCCAATAGCCCATTTTTTGTGTCAGTGAAGTCCACTCCTTGGTGTACTTCATCACTTCTTTACGGCAAGCGTTGTTGTATTCGTCAACCGATATTTTCTTGCCAATATCTTCTTTTGTAATACCGAGCATTTTTTCTACGCCAAGTTCTACAGGAAGTCCGTGTGTGTCCCAGCCTGCCTTACGTTTCACTTGGAAACCTTGCATGGTTTTGTAGCGGCAGAAAGTGTCTTTAATTGTACGGGCAAGTACGTGGTGAATGCCTGGCATACCATTAGCAGAAGGAGGTCCTTCATAAAAAACGAAGGTTGGATGTCCTTCGCGTGTTTCGATACTTGCCTCAAATAGATGGTTTTGCTCCCATTTCTCTTTCACTGTCTTGTTGATAGCAGAGAGGTCGAGCGATTTATATTCTGTAAACTTTTTCATTTTGAAAATGTTATCTGTTTATCTGTTTGGTTTAGTGTGCAAAGGTACTATTTTTTTAGCAAATCCACAGCGCTCATTCTGCACTCTTTTAGTGTGTTGACGCGGTTTTGCTCATGTTACTGAAGTCTTGATGCTGAAAAATGGTAAAAGTTGGATGTTGCTACCTTTTGTTTGCTTGGTTGTTATTGGTGTATGCGTATTACCAATTGTTTGGTATTGAGTGTACTATGAGTTTGCTTTGTCAATGTTATATCGTCGTCTATGTCTTTGCGTTTAAATGAATTAAAAGTCGTATTTTTGTAGCCTAATAAAAAAGCAAAAGAACTTATGTTTTTAGACAGTATAAAATTTGGTGTCAAGCACCTTGTAATAGCTGCCATTGTCGTGTCTATGTTGGTGTTTGCCACTTTGCAAGTGTTGAAATACGCCACACATCATGGTGAATCGATTAGTGTTCCAGAGCTAATCGGCATGAATCCGTCGGAAGCAGAGCAAGCGTTGAGTGATTTAGATTTATCGTATTGCATCATCGACTCTGTTCACGAGAAACATTTTTCTCCAGGTGAAATTGTGGAGCAAACGCCAAAGGCGGGCACATCTGTCAAAGGAGGCCGTGTCATCTATCTCACCATTCAGGCTTTCAAACCTTTGGAGCGTACTGTAGGCGTTGTGTGTAATCAATCGTATCGTGAGGTCTTGGCACGTTTGGAGTCGTGTGGTTTCGATGTCGAGGTTATTGAAGTGCCATCAGAATATTCCAGTTTGGTTTTGGATGTGCGTTATCAAGGCAAATCGTTGAAAGAAAGTCCTGATGCTAAATTGCCAGAAGGAAGCCATTTGGTACTTGAAGTTGGTAAGGTGGCTGATGGTAGCGAAATAGTCACTATGCCACATCTCACCGGCTTGCTGTCGCAAACAGCACAAACCTTGATTCGCGAGAGTAGCCTTGTTGTTGGTCGAATCGATTACGACGAGACCCCTGTTGGCAATGACGATTCCTACTATGTTTATTGGCAAAGTAAACATGCAGGTTCAAGTGTTGCTGTTGGTTCGCGTGTTGACATCAAACTAAGCCGCGACCCGAATAAAAAATCAACCACTACAACGTCTAATGACGACGAAGAGGAGTTTTATTAAATTCATTGGGTGGTGTGTCGCAGACATCACTTTAGAAAGTTGCAATGATAAACGACGAAGAGAACGCAATTCTGGAAAATGGTCTGGAAGAGACCGAAGAATTGTTTGAATATAAAAGTTTTACTGCCGACAAAGGACAAACCCTCATGCGTGTCGACAAATATTTGTTTGCATGCATGGGTGGTGCATCGCGCAATCGCATTCAAGCAGCAGCAAAAGCGGGTTGTATACTTGTTAACGGCAAACCAGTGAAGTCGAACTATCGTGTAAAGCCGTTCGATAAAGTGCAAGTCATGCTCGACCATGAGCCAAACGACTACACCATTACACCTGAAGAAATTCCATTAGAAATTGTTTATGAAGATAACGACTTGATGGTTGTCAACAAACCAGCAGGTCTCGTTGTACATCCGGGCATTGGCAATGTTCATGGCACTTTGCTTAACGCAATCGCTTGGCATTTGAAAGACAACCCGAATTTCGATGCCAACAATCCGCACATTGGCTTAGTTCATCGTATCGATAAAGACACTTCCGGACTTCTTGTTGTAGCAAAAACCGAAGATGCCAAAGCGCATCTCGGTAAACAGTTTTTCGATAAAACAACCTCTAGAACCTATCATGCTTTGGTGTGGGGCGTTATGCATGACGGCAACGGCACTATTGACGGTGATCTCGGACGCGACCCCCATGATCGTTTACGTTTCTGTGTTTTTCCTAATGGTGAAAATCCACTAGCGAAACATGCTGTCACACATTTCTCTGTTGTAGAGAGATTTACATATGCCACCTTGGTGGAGTGTCGATTGGAAACGGGACGTACGCATCAAATACGTGTACATATGCGACATATCGGACACCCGCTCTTCTCCGATGCTCGTTATGGAGGTAGCGAGGTGCTAAAGGGGAATATGTTTGGTAGTTATCGACAGTTCATACGCGACTGTTTCGATGTCTGTCCACGGCAAGCACTACACGCACAAACACTTGGTTTCACCCATCCAACAACAGGCGAACGTATGAGTTTCTCCGCACCTTATCCCGATGATTTCCGACAACTCGTAGAACATTGGCGAAGTTATACGCTCGCTGAGATTAAAGCATAATGTCGACTGACATGGCACGACTTTCACTTCGACAATTACTAAAACGTTTCTCTCTACTTTTTTGCTTAATGCTATCGCTCAAAGCGATGGCATACATCATTGTTACACCTCAAACCGTGCGTTTCAACGGCGCTGGTGATGTGAAACAAGTACGCGTCAGTCATAGTGGTGGATGGAACTTTGGTTTGCCTGTCGAAGAGTGGATTTTCTGTTCGCAAGATGCCAATGTACTCTCGATAGAATGCTATAAAAACTTCGATGACACCACACGTACAGCACATCTCACGCTTAGTTCTGGCACTTCAACAACCGTCATTACCATTGTTCAAGAACCCTACCGTCCGCCATTAGCATCGACAGCTGAAACTGAAGAGGAGCAGAGTAAGACTAAACACAATCGTGAGTTCGAAGTGGGTGGTGCGAAATTTACGATGATATATGTCGAGGGTGGTCGCTTTACCATGGGAGCTACCTATTCCATGTCGTCCGATGCCTTTGAAACTGAGTCGCCTGCTCATACTGTTGAACTGTCTGATTTCTACCTTGCTGAATGTGAGGTAACTCAGGCGTTGTGGGTTGCCGTCATGGGTTCGAATCCGAGTATCATGAAAGGTGATAATCTTCCTGTTGACAATATTAGCTGGTTTGATTGTTGGGAGTTTATTCGTAAACTTAATCGTCTGACGGGTGAACAGTTCCTACTTCCCACTGAAGCACAGTGGGAATATGCTGCACGAGGCGGAAAAAATCGTTCTACTAGCGTCTTTCCAGGGGGCTCACATCCTAGTCAGGTAGCATGGACTTTTGGCAATGCCGCGGGTAAGTTGCATCGTGTAAAAACGCTTAAACCCAATTTGTTGGGATTTTACGATATGAGTGGTAACGTGTGGGAATGGTGTAATGACTATTTCGATTGGTATCCTAGCAAGATGCAAATTAATCCTACAGGTCCTGAGAGCGGTAGTTATAGAGTGATGCGTGGTGGTGCTGCCGACGAGCTTGAACGTCGTTGTCGTGTAACCTGTCGAAGCGGAGCGCAACCAGGCAATAAAACATCACATCTTGGCTTGCGTCTCGCTATGAAATGTGATAAATGATTATGAAGCGATTTTTTTGCTACACGTTGTTATATGTTGTATGTCTTTGTACTGTTAAGGCAGAGCCAATGGCAACGGTGAAACGTATCGTGGTCAATGGTGTTGCTTTCAATATGGTACATGTCGAAGGCGGCACTTTTTCGATGGGAGCCACGTGTGACCAAGGCGGCGAGGTCGAGGCTGTCGAACAGCCGGTGCATCAGGTCACGTTATCATCGTTCTACATTGGCGAAACAGAGGTGACGCAAGCTTTGTGGCGTGCTGTGATGGGCGTCAACCCAAGTCATTTTGTCGATAACGAAAAACCTGTTGAACAAGTTTCGTGGTCAGATTGTCAGCGTTTTATCGAACGGTTGAATGAACTTACTGGACTTTGTTTCCGACTTCCTACTGAGGCAGAATGGGAGTTTGCTGCTCGAGGTGGTACACATTCGCGAGGTTATCGTTATTCGGGTAGTAACGATGTTGAGTCGGTGGCGTGGATTTTGACAAACAGTCACGATGCTACACATCGTGTGAAACAGAAACGTGCTAACGAACTAGGACTTTACGATATGAGTGGCAATGTGTTAGAGTGGTGTCAGGATGTGATGTGTCGTTACAAAAGTTCTGCGGCGACTAACCCGTGTGGAAAGGCAAAGAGTGAGTTTCGAGTGAATCGTGGCGGTAGCTTTTGTAATAGTCCAGGACGATGTCGCTCGTCTTTTAGAAATGCCAGTGCCTATCGAAATAAAAGTGCTATTCTTGGTTTGCGTCTAGCATTAGACTTTCCGTGTGCTGTGTTAATTGAGGAAGAATTGGAGGAAGAAGACGAACTCCAATTGTTTTAATTGTCTGCTATCTTGGTCGTTTAAAGCAATTCGATGCTAATTTCTATTTTTTTCTTTCTTAGTTATAGATAAGCCTTGCAATAAAGTTCTGTGGATTGCATTTTCCCTAAAGAGTGCTGGTTGCGGTGACTTATCTTTTTTGTTGCCTTGCAGTTCGTTGTTACGAAAAAATGAGCAAAGACGATGGTATGTGGGGAATCGTTGGTATTTAAAATCACTAGTAGTTCGTGAATTCTTGATAATAAAAGAGCGGAATGAGATGATACTCATTCCGCTTTCCTTCGCGATTATTTAGGTTCCATTTCAAAGAAATAAGGTTTGTCGATTGTTAGCTTGGAAACCTCTTTCTTGCCTTTATTGTTTTTTATCAACTTCAGAGAATTTACATACCAAGAGCCTACCCATGTAATCTTATCTTTCTGTTCTACCTTATAGTACATCCTGACTTTTAATTTGACAGCGCTTGGAGTAGCTGGCATAAGTACGGTAAAGCCTTTTTCTGGTTTATTATAACACAACTCACGGATTAACCTGTTGTTTTTGTCGTATTCTTGAAGAATTAAAATGAAATCTTTCTTCATCATGTCCACATTCCACTCGAAATTATATGCACTATGTCTACCTCTTAGTGTCTTTTTAAATTCCTTTTTGTGCTGTTGTAGGACATTTTCAGCAAAGGATACGTCCGTGTTTTGTTGAGCCAACATGGTATTTGAGAAACCGAACAAGCACAATATGCTTACGATAAGAATTATTTTTTTCATGTCTTTAATATTTAAATGTTATACAATGCATTTAGAAGTTCAGTATTGAGATGTTCTCCACACTATTCAAACAGTCAATCAACTCTTGCTCTAAGATAATTAATTGAGCCTGATAGCTCTCATGGATAGCACTTTCTCTTGTTTTGAACGTTTTGGTA
>JAUNIJ010000006.1:26259-30916 GCA_030523485.1 Bacteroidales bacterium | reverse complement strand
CAAATACACCACCCAAAGCTCCATTTGAGTTATTATTACCATTCGGATTATTTGGGTTTCCACAACCACACAATAAAGCAACTGACAATGCTGTCAGTAAAAGTTTTGAAAGAAAATTCTTTTTCATTGCAAAATTGATTATTAAGTTTATTGTTAATTGTCCAGCTATGGAACATAAAAAAGAGCGTGATTTCCACATTACTATCCGCCATTGAAGCCCTAGGAAAGCCAAAAAATCGGATATAATGTAGAAATCACGCTTATATGAACTAACTGCCACCCACTCCCTGATTTTTATTCAAAGAGTGTGGGCAAGACAAAATCATACGTGAAATTTCACTTCACATTGTCCGAATTTTTCGATTGAAATTTCCTAAGTCTCAGTAAATGAACAAAGCGCAGAAGAAACGCCTTAGTATGTCCTGAACAGCGAAGAGCTGTAGCCGACGCTATTCAGACGCAAAGGTAACAAAATCTTTAAACACAAACAAACACAACACTAATTTTATCAAACCCTGGTATATAAGAAAAAGAAGAATTGAAACCAATCGACCAAGCCACTCCAAAACAACCTAGCAAACATTCAACTAATACTACTATAGTGCAAACGAGACAACAAAAGACACCATGTATTACATAGAAACATATAACTTATATCTCGTTGGGAATTATCGCTATCTGAAGTGTTTCCAAACAGCAAAAAAATAAAGTAAGCTTGATGGATTTCAAGCTTACTTTACAAGATATTACTTTTGTATTGTCGGTACTACATCAAAAATTGGTGTAACACCTAAGTATTTAGAAGCGGAAAGAGAGTGTGAGGTCGATATTATGTGAGAAATGATTAACATCGCATGCCAATTCACTTTGCGAACCCACATACGGCATATAAGTAGAGTGTGCGTTGCGCATCAGATAGGCGAGGTCGATGCCAAAACCACGATGACGATAGCCGAGACCGCAAGAAGCGTAGATGCTACGCGACTCAAGGAAATAGTCGGTATTAGTGTGTGTAGCGGTTAATGGGTCGTTTCTTTGTGCGTCGCTATTCACTACAGGTGTTGTGTAGGCAACACCTAAACGTAGAGGCAATGTTTCAGGAATCAGCATGATTTCAGCACCTGCTTTTATCATGTGTACACCACGAGCATATTGTGCAATTTGTTCGTTGTCTAAGAGGTAGTCGTTATCTTCGTCGGCAAATGGTCCATTACTACGAAAACGTCCACTCGAGAGGCGTGTACCATTTTTTACGTTAGTGAACACGTAGTCAACATCAATAGCGGCCCGCTCGCCAATAATAAAGCCCAACGAAGCTTGTAGTTTCATAGGTGTTTTATAGCGGTAAGTCAGTGCTGCTTCAGGAGTTTGCAATTCGTATTTATTGCCTGTAGAAGCTGCGGTAGCATAGTAGCGGTCGGTGAGTGTGTAGTAGGTTGGCGTGTGGAACGACAATCCCACGCGCAAGAAATCGACAGGGCAAAAAATGACACCTAATTTAAAGTTCCAACCTGCGCCAGAAGTAAGCAGTTTGTTGTGTAGATAGAATGAATTCTGACTATTTTGCTCTTGATATTTTGTTTCGAGACTATAGTTAATGTCCATCAACGAGAAGGAAGCTCCGAAGAAAAACGCTTCACTGATATTAAAACCATAACCAAGGTTGTACTCATCGATACCACCTTTTTCAAACAACGTCACGCTTCGACCTGTTACACCAGGATAGCGTGTCTGCCAATGCGACGAATCGCCTTCAATAGGGTCTATCAAGCCTGCATCAAACCCAAGCACAGAGAGCCATCCAATGTTTATGTCGTTGTAAGCATCCGGATTCATCAAATCGCTATTGTACAATCCCGACGTGTAGTTTGCCATGTAGTCGGCTATTGAACTCGAAGAGGATCTTTCAGTAAATCCTTCCAATGTGCGATTGATGTTACGTCGACGAGCATATGAGAAATTGAAGTTTGACGTAATATATCCTCTTTCTTTGCCCGTGCCAATGGCCCAAACAACACCAGCATTGTTGAATGAGGCACGTGTGTGAAACGAGTTATTGATATCACCATGCCAATTGGCTTGTGTTAATGTTGGATTAACGTCCACTGAGAATGCTACTTCAGAACTATGATATACACCTAAAGCAGCAGGGTTGTCGAAGATAGCAGAAGCGTCGGCACCCAATGCGCCAAAAGCGCCAGCCATACCCATATAACGAGCAGTGCCGTTGATGTCGGGTGTTGTGAAACGCAGTGCTTCAAACATACCTTGCGCATTAGCTGTGAGTGTGCCAAGTGCGAGAAGGGCTGACGCAAGAATCTTATTGAATTTCATTGTTGTTGTCTATATTAATTTAAAGATTGTAGAATAGTTATCGTATTATCGACGTGAGCCACCACCTCCTGAATGACTACCACCAGAGAATCCGCCTCCGCTGGAGTGTCCACCGCCAGAGTAACCACCAGTAGAGCGTGAACCACCAGAATAGGATGAACCCGTGGAACGTGAACCACTATTGAAAGAGGAGCTTCGTGTTGACGACGATGATGTACGTGTAGAGGTAGAAGTAGAAGTGCGAGTGCCACCATTGTAGTTAGAATAGCTTCTTGTGCCAGAAGTTGTGGTAGCCGTACGTGCACCTGTGGTAGCTGTGCGTGTGCCTGTGACAGACGTTGGTGTTGTTGTGGTGCGTGTGCCTGTGGTAGCTGTGCGTGTGCCAGGGTTAATGGTTACCGTGCGCGAACCACCGTTGTGACTATCGAACGAGGTGCGTGTTGCTCCCGAACGAGTGCCTGCCGATGCGGTGTTTACGGTGCCTGGACGTGTGCCAGTATCGGCATAACGAACAGCGCTCCGTTCGCCTCTAACACCTTGATTGTTCCATCCGATGTTCCACATAGCATAGTTCCAATCATAGTCGTACCAGCCATAATAGTGATGATGGTGATGATAGTAAGGCCAACCGCAACCCCAATAGCCCCAATGGTGATGACAACACCAAGGGTCATACCATCCGTAGTAATAAGGGTCGTAGAAAAAGTCGTAGTAGAATGGATCGTAATAGTTATAGTAGCCATAGTAGCCACCCCAACCACCGCCATAAAGATAGATAACTTCTGGGTTGTTGTCCTGTGGGGCTGTAGCAGCCGATATTTCTACATAGTCGTCAGACACATACATATTATAATAGCCATTGTCGAGCGAATCGAGTATAGCATAATTGGGATTGTCAATACGAGCGCCTAATTGGTCGTCGCTATGAAAAGCTTGAATGCGAGCCGCATAGGTGTGATCTTCCTGCATCGAGAACGATGTCGATGTGGTGTCTTTTATTTGGGTGGTAGTTTTTGTCTTTGCCACCGTAGTTGTTTTCTTTACTGGCTTATGATAGAAATCGCTGAATTGATTGCTTTGTGCCATCAAGCCGTTTGTTACCATCAAGCCCATAAATAATGCTACAAGTTTGAATTTCATAGTCATCATCGTATGTTTAATTATTTTGTTTTTATTGTTTTTGACAAAGTAAATTGTACAAGGTTTATTCTATGTCAGTGCCAAAACAGCCACAACACAATCGTAGACTACCCATAGACAAACGATTAGTTTCAAGATGATGCCAAACATCACGCTTAAGAAAGCTTTGAAACCAACCAACAACGACTCACCGAGTTTACGACTTTCGATGAATTGTCCGACAATCGCGCCGAGCAATGCGCCGACAATAGAGTTGAAAAGAGGCAAAAACATGCCACATAACATGCCTATCAAACACCCCCAGACACTCCATTTGCCTCCTCCCGATTGTTTTGTGGCAAGCATCGGAAAGAAATAGTCGATGAGTGTGATAACAACTACAGCAACGCCTAATCCGATTAAGGTATTGACAGAAAAATCGGCTAAGCTAGAAAACTGTAGCACCAACATGCCGAGATAGGCGATGGGAGGTCCGGGTAACATAGGGACAAAGACACCAATCAAGCCAACAATCAGCAAAACAGCAGTGAGAAGCAGAAAGCACACACTGGCAAAGTCGATTGTAGATAAAGAGGTGATTAATCCCATACAAGTTCTTTTTTAGGGTACAAAAATAAAGATTTTCAAAGAAATAATATTACCTTTGCGGCAATAAATTTTGAAAAAGGCGTTACAGGTAGCTTTTAGCGTTGCTTTAGCCCCATTTTCTTATGAATAGAATCAAATAAAAATAACTTCTATGGTAGAAAAAACAACATTAAGAGACAGTGCTGCTATTCGTTGGATAGCGCTGTTACTATTGGCTTTAGCCATGTTCTGCTCCTACATCTTTGTCGACATTTTGTCGCCAATTAAAGACTTGATGCAATCGGAGCGCGGTTGGGATTCATTAGCATTCGGCACGATGCAGGGTGCAGAAACATTCCTCAACGTATTCGTATTTTTCCTGATTTTCGCAGGTATTATTCTCGACAAGATGGGCGTTCGCTTCACTGCCGTGCTTTCTGGTGGTGTGATGTTGGTCGGCGCTCTCATCGAATACTACGCCATCAGCGAGTCGTTTATGGGCAGTAATCTTGAAACCTGGTTCACGAACCACCTAAACTACATTCCTGGTTTCGACGAACTTGGTGTATCTCCGTTCTACAAAGGCATGCCTGCTTCTGCTAAATTGGCAGCTATT
>JAUNIJ010000006.1:20657-26249 GCA_030523485.1 Bacteroidales bacterium | reverse complement strand
TACGGAAATGGCAGGTATCACCGTTTCCCGTGGCATTGTAAAATGGTTTAAAGGACGCGACACCGCTTTAGCAATGGGTTCTGAAATGGCATTGGCACGCTTAGGCGTTGCTACTTGTATGATTTTCTCGCCTTACTTTGCAAAACTTGGTGGTAAAATCGACGTTAGTCGTTCTGTAGCTTTTGGTGTAGTGTTGTTGTGCATCGCACTCATTATGTTCATCGTCTATTTCTTTATGGATAAGAAGCTTGACGCTCAAACTGGTGAAGCAGAAGAGAAAGACGATCCATTTAAAATTAGCGATATCGGCAAGATTCTCTCTAGCCTCGGTTTCTGGTTGGTAGCATTGCTTTGCGTGCTCTACTATTCTGCAATCTTCCCATTCCAAAAGTACGCAGTTAACATGCTTCAATGCAACCTAACACTCACTGAAGCTGACCCTAACACCTTCTGGGGTGGCGACACCGTGACGATCATACAATATATTATTATGCTCGTGGTAGCAATCTGCTCATTTGCCAGCAACTTCTCAAAGAACAAAGGGGCAAAATTTGGTTTGATGGGATTAGCTGTTGTGGCATTAATCGTTTATTGTTACATGGGTTACATGCGTGGTACTGCCGAGACAATTTTTGCTGTATTCCCATTGCTTGCTGTGGCTATCACCCCAATTTTGGGTAGCTATGTCGACCACAAAGGCAAAGCAGCTACAATGTTGATGGTTGGCTCATTATTACTCATTCTATGCCACCTCACCTTTGCTTTCGTATTGCCAATGTTCAAAGGCTCTGCTGTTGGTGGTGTTATCGTGGCTTACATCACCATCTTGGTTCTGGGCGCTTCATTCTCGTTGGTTCCTGCCGCATTGTGGCCTTCAGTACCAAAATTGGTAGACGAGAAGATTATCGGCTCAGCTTATGCGCTCATATTCTGGATTCAAAACATCGGTTTGTGGTTGTTCCCATTGCTCATTGGTAAAGTATTGACCAACACAAATGAAGGTGTTACCGACCCAATTGCTTACAACTACACATGGCCTCTCGTTATGTTGGCTTGTCTTGGCATCGCAGCATTCATCATCGGTTTGATTCTTAAAGTGGTTGACAAGAAACGTCATCTTGGTCTTGAAGAACCAAACATCGTAAAATAACGACTTAACAAAATCGTACAATCTATAGGGAAGTCTGCTATTTCGGGTAGACTTCCCTTTTCGATAAAAACGCTATGGCAAAACTTTTTCTCATACCCACCGTACTGAGCGACGCACCTCTTAACAACGTTCTTCCATCTGGAAATACCGACATCATCAAACAACTGCGCTATTTTATCGTGGAAAACATTCGAACAGCGCGACGCTTTCTAAAACAAGTAGATAAAACCATCAACATCGACGAACTCACTTTTTTTGAGCTCAACCAACACACCCCCGCCACAGAAGTAGAGAAACTTCTACAGCCTCTCCTCAACCAAAATCACGACATGGGTATCATTTCGGAAGCAGGTTGTCCTGCCGTAGCTGACCCAGGCGCTGATGTTGTTGCCATAGCACAACGACACCATGTCACTATTGTCCCGCTGGTAGGACCATCCAGCATTTTACTGAGTGTAATGGGTAGTGGTTTTAACGGTCAAAGTTTTGCTTTCAACGGCTACCTACCAATTGAACATACAGAACGACAAAAAAGACTAAAGACTTTGGAACGCCGGGCTTACACAGAAGACCAAACACAAATCTTTATTGAGACACCTTACCGCAACCTTCAACTATTCCAAGAGATGTGCACAACACTACAACCAAACACACGATTGTGCATAGCATGCAACCTCACAGCAGAGTCTCAAAGCATTGTAACACGCACCATAGCACAATGGCGCCAACAGACTCCTGAAACGATACACAAAATCCCCACAATTTTCCTTATTTATAAGGCATAGAAAACAAGCAAAAACAACCTTATACAATTTTTTTTTCCTACCTTTGCAACATTGTATATATAAAACAGACGCACGATGATTCATTTATCATGTGACTATACTTGCGGAGCTCACCCTCAACTACTTGACGCCATTGTTGCAACCAACGGACACCACACAGAAGGGTACGGCGAAGATACGTTTTGCCAAGAAGCACAAAACGCCATCAAAACATTTTTCGACACACCGAATGCCGACATTCATTTTCTTGTTGGCGGCACACAAACTAACAGAGTTGTTATCGACACCCTTCTTCGCCCACACCAAGGCGTTGTCTGTGCTACATGTGGACACATCAATGTTCACGAATCAGGCGCCATTGAAGCTGGCGGACACAAAGTATTGGCACTAACAGACAACGAAGGTAAAATAACAGCAGAAGCTATCGACAAATGCTTCCACGACCATTTCACCGACGTCAACTACGAACACATGGTTCAACCTGGCATGGTCTACATTTCCCAACCGACAGAATACGGAACACTCTACTCGCTAAAAGAATTAAAAGCAATACACCGCATTTGCCGCAAATACGACGTACCACTTTTTATCGATGGCGCACGTTTAGGTTATGCATTAGCATCGGAAGCCAACGATGTTGCCCCAACCGATTTACCCAAAGTGTGCGATGTTTTTTATGCAGGCGGCACTAAAATGGGGGCTTTAATGGGTGAAGCCATTGTGATGGTTAGTAAAAAATGGCGCAAAGATTTTCGCTACATCATCAAACAACATGGTGCTTTGTTGGCAAAAGGACGACTGCTCGGCATACAATTCAAGACATTAATGACAGATAATCTATATCTGAAAATCGGTGCGAACGGATGTAACACAGCCAAACAACTTCAACAAGGACTCAAAGCTATGGGCATTCAGTTCTACTACAACTCACCAACCAACCAAATATTTCCAATTCTACCTAACACATTATTAGACAACATCAACAAAGACATTAGCTACAGTTATTGGTGCCGATACGACGAAGACCATTCTGTAGTAAGATTTTGTACGTCATGGGAAACAACACCCTATGAAATAGAACAAGCACTCAACATTATCAAACAAAAATTATAACACACAAAATACAGACAAAACAATGAAAAGATTTTTTCTGGCACTCTCGTTCATGCTATATAGTGTTGTAACGATGCTGGCAACACCACCAGCAGGCTACTACCACCACGCAGACAGTCTGAGAACAGCACAATTAAAAACAGCTCTTCACGAAATCATCTCACAAGTACAGATGATTAACTATGGTTTCGGAAAAAACAGCACATGGTGGGCATTCTACAACATCGACGTCAAACCAAACGGCGAAGTATATGACATGTTCTCCAACAACACACGCTATTATACCGACACCACAAACTACTCTGCTGTCAGCGGCATGCATATTGGTCATGCTGTTGCACGCACATGGTGGAGCGGTTTAATGGATAACGCAGGATACGATCTCTTCAACCTAATACCCGCTGATGGCGACACACACATCGCCAAAAGCTATCATCCTCTTGGCGAAGTAGGCACAGCTACATTCAACAACCAAAAATCAAAAATAGGCAACAACACCTTCCCCGGGTTCAACGGCACAGCATTTGAACCAGACGACGAATTTAAAGGCGACTTCGCACGCATCTATTTTTACATGGTTACGATGTACGAAGACATGGCACAACGTTGGCAATCAGACATGACACAAAACAACACCTATCCAACACTTCAACCATGGGCCATACAACTCTTGTTGAAATGGCATCGTCAAGACCCTGTTTCACAAAAAGAACTCGACCGTAATGAAGCCGTCTATAACCTTCAAGGCAATAGAAACCCATTTGTCGACTATCCACAACTTGTTGAACACATTTGGGGCAACGACACTGCAAACATTTTTGCTTTCCCAACAGCCACACAAGCCTACTTCATCACACCAACACGATGGGATCGCATTGAATTTAACGGCAACTATCTTGGCGACACCCTAACAGCTACCATTCACTTGGAAGGCGTTAATTTCAACACCCCAGTGCAATGTTCCTTATTGAATCAAACACAAGGCATAACACTGTCGACTTCATTATTCACGGCAGCTAATATCAACGCAGGCACTGATCTCACATTAAGTTACATCCCAACATCTCTGTGCAACATCAACGACACCATACTCATCTCTGGTAGCGGCATTGCGCTTCGTATTCCTATTACAGGATTCGTAACCAATGCATTTATGACAATGCCTGCAACCGACATCCAATCAACATCAGCAACATTACATTGGAACGCTTATCCTGGAGCAACAAAATACCTACTTGATATCTATGGAGAAGGCATCATCAACAGCGGCGACCTCTTCTTCTCTGCTTATCTAGAAGGAAGCAACTACAACAAAGCAATAGCAATTCACAACTTCACAGGCGACACAGTCAATCTCGCAGAATACGAAATACGTCGACAAAACAACGGTACAGGCGACTTCACCACTTCTGCACAACTTAGCGGTCTGCTACCACACGGAGCAACCTATGTCATTGTACATGGTGGAGCAGACGCTTCCATCAGAGCTATTGCCGACACCATTACAGGAAACAACAATAATAGCATCGTATATTTTACAGGTAACGACGCTTTAGCACTCTATCACAACAACGTACTAGTAGATCGCATCGGCGAACCTAACGTTACCGACGCATGGGGAAACAACATCACACTGATACGCAAACGCGACATTGCCTTTGGTAACGCCAACTTCAACTGGAAAGAATGGGACATACTGCCAGCAAACACAACAACAAACATCGCCAACTACTCAGTACTACTTAACGGTCTTTCACCTGTATACCAAGAAACCAAACTCGACAAAGGACTCGCATTATCACATGTAGCAAACTACGACCTTCACCCAGGACAACGCATCTACTACCATGTCTATGCCGTGACAGCCAACAATGACACCATCGGCACAGTCAACGAAACCATGGCACTAACCAAAGAACTCGACCCACCTTTAGCAAACGAAGCGACAAACATCACATCAACAGGCTTTGTTTGTTCTTGGGAAGAAGTGCCTGGTGCAACAACTTACATGATAGACGTGTATACACTCGCTGTGTCTGACACCATCACACTCACAGAAAACTTCGACTCTGTAGCGGCTATTGGCAGACCATTACCAGACGGATGGGACGGCAACCTCGTTGCAACAACCAATAACGTCACAACAGCACCCGCCATGCTTTTCACTCGTAGCGGACAATGGCTACAATCGAAAAACTACGACGGCACCGTACTCTCAATGTCGTTCGACTACAAATTCACCACACAAGGCACCGAATCGTACTATATTGTTGAAGCCGGCGATGGCGTACACCACTGGAAAGCAATCGACACCGTGTTCTACACAGGCATCACACAACTCTCAAAAAGCTATACCTTCCAAAAAGAAGAAGACATACGTGCGTTCCGTTGGAACTACATCAAACAAACCAACAACTCACAACTAGCTATCGATAGTGTCAGTGCAACATTCCTTGTTTACGACACCACATTCATCGTACACAGTCACAACACCACCTCCACCTACTATCCGATGAACAACATGGAGGAAGGCGAAGAATACTA
>JAUNIJ010000006.1:0-20647 GCA_030523485.1 Bacteroidales bacterium | reverse complement strand
GGCGAAGGTGGCGAAGACCCAGGCGAAGGTGGCGAAGGCGGCGATACTGCTATCGATTTTGCTTTCGACAATGGCATGGCCGTTTGGGCCGACCCAGCAAACGTCTACGTTGCAAATGCCATCGTTTCTTCTATGCTACGAATCTACAGCATCAATGGTGCATGCGTACTCAGCACACAACTCACCGACACCAATGCAACAATTCCATTTGAACAACACGGCGTATTCATCGTTCAAATCATCGATAGCAATGGTGTCCATGGCTATAAAATTGTTAAATAACTACAGCAATAGAAACAATGAAAAAACGGTTGTTATCCTCGTTAATGCTCTTGTTTGCTATAGCCTTAACAGCTATCGCATCAGAGCCACAAGGCTACTACACAAGTGCCTACAATCTTAGCAACGACTCACTACGTCAAGCTCTTTACAACATTATTAAAGACCATACCGTAGTGAGCTACGCCAACCTTTACAACGTCTACCAAACTTCCGACGTATTGAATGGGGAAATATGGGACATCTACTCAACATGTTCATTCTCACCAGGTACAGCCGACCGTTGTGGCAACTACGTAACCGTGTGCGACTGTTACAATCGCGAACACACCGTACCACAAAGTTGGTTCAACTCAGCAGCACCAATGAACAGCGATGCTTTCCACATCTATCCTACCGATGGCAAAGTAAACGGCCAACGCTCCAACTACCCCTATGGTGAATGTGCCAACGGCACATCGTTAGGTAGTCATGCTTTAGGACGCCTAGGAACATCGACATTCACAGGATACACCTCCGTAGGCACCGTGTTTGAACCTGACGACGAATACAAAGGCGACCTCGCACGCACCTATTTCTACATGGCAACACGCTATGCCAACATCTGCTCTTCGTGGGGACACAACGTATTCTCGACTGCACACAATGGACTCAGCGACTACTCCGTAGCACTTCTTATGAAATGGCATCGTGAAGACCCTGTTTCACAAAAAGAAATCGACCGTAACGAAGCCATCTACGCACACCAACACAACCGCAACCCATTCATCGACTATCCCGAACTAGCTGAACATATTTGGGGCAACAAAACAACAGTCAATTGGGACCCAACGGCAACAGGCAACATTGTAGTAGAAGATGTTGTAAATATTACCATTTCACCAATTCCTGCGACAAACGAAGTTGTGTTCTCCGAACCTGTAGACTACACGATTTACGCCATCGATGGCACTAACGTATTGCAAGGTGAAAACACATCCAATGCTAACGTAGCAACACTACCAGAAGGTTTCTATATCATTCGACTAACAACAACACAATCGAATAAAGAATGCCAACAAAAACTTATCATTAAACGATAAGAGTATTCCTATACAAAAACAATCAGAACCGCCCATACTATGAGGCGGTTCTTTTTTTCGATACCCTTTCTTTTTAAAAAAAAATTAAAACATAATGAACATCACAAGAAAACACGTATCTTTGTCGCATAAAAACATAAACACACATCTTAACCCCTGTATTCACAATACAAAAGTACACGAAACAATCAAAGACTAATACTAAACACAAAAAAACAAAACACTATGCGAGCAAAACAACTACTGGTAATCGTCTTTTTCTTAGTCTGTTGCGTCTCTCATATAGATGCAACAATCTATTACGTTGCCAATCCTGGTATTGGTTACGGAAACAACTGTGGCGACTCTTGGGCAAATGCAGCACCAGACATTCAACACATACTTACACCTTCGAATTATCCAACGCTTCTAAACCCAAACGAACCCATCACGATTACAGGTGTTGATGGCAATTATCAAGTTCGTTTCTACGACCTCGCAGGTCGCTTGGTAAAACTCGACAACGTGACATCGGAAAGTTGTGTTAACGCACCGAGTCTGTCAGGTTTTTACCAACTCGAAATCCGCCAAAACAACAAACAAACATTCACCGAAAAAATCATTGTTCGATAGCTATGAAAAAAACATTATTCTTGATTATTACAGGCGTGCTTACACTTCTTACTAGTTGCAAACCAAACCCTAATGAAGCGACAAACATAACGGGTGTAGAGTATTATTATATACAAAGATATCACCCAAGCAAGGCTACAGCTAATGAATATTACCTTATTTTGAATGACGCAATCGATAGCATTAAGAATGATATAGAAATAAGGAGAGGAGAAGATAGTCTCATTTATTATTGGTCATCATATATACCCATGGATTATCTTCGCGTCAATGAGCACGAAATAATTTTAGGCACGCATTTTACTACTGATATGAGTGGCACAGATACAGTAACCACCCAAAATCCTTATTATTGCATTGATGGCGTGCGTAAAGAAATATATTTCGACGAAAAAGTCAGTGGTATTTATATCATTGAAGAAGACGGCAACTATTACTTTATTCTTGAGGGAAAGACGGTAAACTATATAACGCCATTTTACGTATCAGAAAATGGCGGAACTCCCAAATTCTTATGTAATATACCACATTATCTTCATGGTGGTACAGCAACAAGAATACGTAACATTAGGAAGTTTGGTAATGACTACTATTTTGTTGGTGGCTCTGACAATAGGCCCGCATTCATTAAATCAGGTGAAAGCATGATACAATTGACAACACACCCCTCTTACGGTTATGCCTACGAAATCCTTCTTATCGATGATAAAGAATACATCTTTGGTTTTCACAACGACACAGCTCGCATTTGGGTTGACGGCGAAATGCACACAGTTCCATTAGAAGCAGAATACTCGCAATCAAAAGTTAAATGCGCAAAAAAAATCGGAGACGACATCTATATGGGTGGAGAAGTAAATGGTAAGCCTGCTATTTGGAAGAATCAAAAAATGATTGGTCGATACTCACAACTCGATTGTTCATCGTGGATAGGAGAATTCATCGGTAAATACAAACAGGGCTGTGTTGCAAACTTTGAAGTGATAGGGGACAAGATTTACTCGATAGCATTTCTTTATAATACTATGCAAAATGTATACCCCTGTGCTATCGAATGGGATTTCTCGGGAGAAGAAGTTGTTGCAAATATGTACTATGAACTGCCCGACTTAATCAAAGAAAACGAGGTCGAGTGGGTAGATTATGGTAATACCAAACAATATTGGTTCGAGAATACTTCTGATGAGGGTGCTCATATATGGAATGCTAACTATTCATTTCCACGCATCAATCTTTTGAAGAAATAAGAATGAGTGCTGCGAAATTGTGTCGAAACAAATTTGTTGTGAGAGTGAATGAAAAAATTCATACTGAGAACAAATTGTTGTAGGGTGTAATAAAACGAAAACAATTTTCACAGACACTAAACAATTGCAAATTGCAAAAGCTCTTTAAGAGCATAAAAAATCCCGACCATAGAACTAAGTCTATAGTCGGGATAACTTTTAAATCTATGATAAGCAATTATTCTTTATCAACATCCTGTGCTTCAAACTCCTTAATCAAAGCAGTTTGAACGTCAGATGGACAGAGTTCGTAGCTTGCGAACTTCATACTAAAGCTAGCACGGCCACCAGATAGGCTACTTAACGCGGTCGAATAATTCGATAACTCTTTCAATGGTACCTTAGCTGTAAGGTGTTCGAAGCCGTGTTCGCTACTCATGCCCATGATGATAGCACGACGTCCTTGAAGGTCACCCATAACATCGCCCATGCGATCAGATGGAACCATAACGTCGAGGTCATATACAGGTTCAAGTACCTTCGGATTAGCTTGTTTGAACGCATCGGCGAAGGCATTACGACCTGCTAAACGGAACGAGATTTCGTTCGAGTCAACTGGGTGCATCTTACCATCGTAAACAATGACGCGTACGTCGCGAGCATAAGAGCCAGTAAGAGGTCCTTGTTCCATGCGGTCCATCAAACCTTTCATGATAGCAGGCATGAAGCGTGCATCGATAGCACCGCCAACAATGCTGTTTACCATAACAAGTTTACCACCCCATTCGAGATTTACTTCTTGAACATCACGAGCATTTACCTTGAATTCTTGTCCGTTGAATTTATAGGTTTCAGGCATTGGTTCGCCTTCTACGTAAGGTTCTACAATGAGATGAACTTCGCCAAATTGTCCAGCACCACCAGATTGTTTTTTGTGACGATAGTCAGCACGGGCAGCACGTGTTATGGTTTCACGATATGGTATGCGTGGTTCAAGGAATTCAATCTGTACTTTGTCATTATTTTCGACACGCCATTTTAATGTGCGGAGGTGGAATTCGCCTTGTCCGTATAAGATAGTTTGACGCAATTCTTTGCTCTGCTCTACTATCCAAGTTGGATCTTCCTCGTGCATACGAGTAAGAACGGCATTAAGTTTTTCATCTTCACCTTCGTTAACGGCTTTGATGGCACGACGATATTTTGGCTCTGGATATTTAATCGAGGGGAATTGGTATGTACAATCTTTGGCGTTAAGGGTGTTACCAGTACGTGTGTCTTTGAGTTTCACGGTGGCACCAATATCACCAGCCACGAGTTCTTCTACTTTGGTACGTGTTTGTCCAGCTACGCAGAAAATTTGACTGAGACGCTCTTTGCCTTCGTTACGCGAAACGTTGGTAAGGTCGTCACCTTCGTGCACTTTACCACTCATTACTTTAAAGTAATATACTTCACCAATGTGTGGTTCTACACTAGTCTTAAAAACGAAGAGACTGGTTGGTCCGTTTATGTCAGGAGCAATTTCTACACCTTCAGTGGTTACTGGTTTTGGCATGTCGTCGACAAAAGGAACAACGTTACCTAAGAATTCCATTAGACGACGTACGCCCATAGAACGGCCTGCGCATACGCAGAATACAGGGAAGATGTCGCGCGTAATCAATCCTTTGCGAATACCTGTTCTAAGTTCGTCTTCGGTAAGAGCGCCTTGGTCGAAGAATTTTTCCATCAACGATTCATCGTTTTCAGCAGCAGCTTCAACGAGCATTCCATGAAGTTCTTTGGCTTTAGCCATTTCGCTTTCAGGGATAGGCAATATTTCGGGCTGTCCACCTTCTGGTTTCCAGCGATACATTTTCATTAGGAGTACGTCGATAACAGCATTGAAGTCAGGGCCAACGTTAAGAGGATATTGTACAAGTGTTACTTTAGGTCCGAAGTTGTCGCGTAATTGTTCGACGAGTTTGTCGTAGTCAGATTTTTCGGTGTCGAGTTGATTGGCTACGAAGATCACTGGTTTGCGGAGTTGCTCAGCATAACGGAAGTGGTTTTGTGTTCCAACTTCCACACCATATTGTGTGTTTAATAGTATGAGTGCTTGGTCGGTTACGTTAAGTGAGGTGATGACACCACCAACAAAATCGTCGGAACCTGGGCAGTCGATGATATTAAGTTTTTTGTTAAGCCATTCAACGTGCATTACTGTTGAAAACACTGAATAGCCGTATTCTTGTTCAACGGGGAAATAGTCGGACGCTGTGTTGCCAGCTTCCACAGTTCCACGACGTTTTAATACACCACTCTCATAGAGCATAGCTTCTACAAGGGTGGTTTTTCCTGAGCCTGAGTTACCCAAGAGCGAGATGTTTTTTATCTCGTTGCTTTGATAGACTTTCATAGTAACTTGAATTTTAAGTTATTACTGAATATATGTTTTAATTATTTTCCGATAAGAAAGGTAGCACTTTTTTTTTACACCGACAAATCCAAATGGCTAATTTTTAGCCTATTTTTCAGTATTTTCGATTAATATTTTCAACCATACCGCGTCACATATCTGATTATCAGCACATTTCTACAACATTAAAAGTTATTATTTTTCTCACTTTTTCAGTAAAGCGCGATGATTTAGGGCATTTTAAGAGGTAAAAATAAGGAAGGTTGCCGAAAAAGCAACCTTCCTAAAAGTATTTGGTATCATTTTTCTACATTTCTGTGTTTTTAGCTTTTAAAATAGCTATGAAACAGTCATGAGAAAGTGTATGATGTCTTATTTATTTCGTAACATTTCGTCCATATGTGCAGCTGCACGACGTCCATCGCTCATGGCAAGAATTACGGTAGCACCACCACGTACGATATCGCCACCAGCAAAGATGGTTGGTATGGAGCTTTGCATACTATTGTCATCAACAACGATGGTACCTTTACGAGTGATGTCAAGTCCTTCTACTGAATTTGGAATCAGAGGGTTTGGCGATACACCAACACTAACAATGACAAGGTCGACAGGTATATTGACGATTTTACCTTCTACAGGTACAGGTGAGCGACGTCCGCTTTCGTCTGGCTCTCCAAGTTCCATTACTTGTAATACAGCTTCATTGACATGTCCTTTGTCGTCACCATGATATTCGATTGGGTTGTGTAATGTCATGAATTCAACGCCCTCTTCTTTTGCATGTTTCACTTCTTCCATACGAGCAGGCATTTCTTCTTCACTACGACGATAAACGATCATAGCATGTTCTGCACCAAGACGACGTGCTGTGCGAACGGCATCCATAGCTGTGTTACCTCCACCAACAACCATTACGTTTTTACCAAAGAGTATTGGGGTGTCGGCATTAGGGTTAGCTGCATCCATGAGGTTAACACGGGTAAGGTATTCGTTACAGCTCATTACTCCGATTAGGTTTTCGCCTTTAATGTTCATGAAACGAGGCAGACCAGCACCGCTACCAACGAAGATTCCTTGGAATCCTTGTTCCTCGAGTTCTTTTACGGAGATAGTTTTTCCGATAATGGTGTCTTTCATAAATTTCACACCCATGGCCTCGAGGTTATGAATTTCGGTGTCAACGATGTGATTAGGGAGACGGAATTCGGGAATGCCATATTTAAGTACGCCACCTATTTCGTGCAAAGCTTCAAACACAGTGACGTCGTAACCTGCTTTTGCCATATCGCCGGCAAAGGCGAGACCAGAAGGTCCTGAGCCGACGACAGCCACACGTTTACCATTTTTCTCAGCTATAGTAGGAACAGAGATACAGTTATTGATACGTTCGTAGTCGGCAACAAAGCGCTCAAGGTAACCGATAGCAACAGCTTTATGTCCCATTTTTAGATGGATACATTTGCTTTCACATTGTTTTTCTTGAGGACAAACACGACCGCAAACAGCAGGAAGTGTTGAGCTTTCTTTGATCACGCGAGCTGCTTCAAGGAATTTGCCACGTTCTACGTTTTTCACGAAACCGGGGATATCGATTCCAACAGGACATCCTTCTACGCAACCTGGGTTGGCACAGTCTAAGCAACGTTTTGCTTCTGTAAGTGCTTGTTCTTCGGTTAAGCCTTGGTTTACTTCTTCTAAACGCGTTGTGACACGATAGTCGGCAGGTAGTTCGTTCATTTTCACGCGCTCAATTGCTGTGCGTTGTTTTGGAGTCATTGCTTTACGTTGCAATGCGCGCCATTCAGCATCGCGGCCACGTTCTTCTTTTATTTCTACGGGGTTATCGCGACGTTCGATTGCAGCCATTTCTTCACCCTTATAAGCACCAAGACGCATGAGCATTTCGTCAAAGTCTACTTTGTGTGCATCGAATTCAGGACCGTCGACACAGACGAATTTAGTTTCGCCACCAACGCTTACACGGCAAGCGCCACACATGCCTGTGCCATCAACCATGATGGTGTTAAGACTTGCTTCTGTTGGTACGTTATATTTTTTGGTTAATGCCGACACGAATTTCATCATGATGGCAGGACCAATGGTAACGCATTTATCTACTTTTTCACGATTGATTACTTCTTCGACGCCATTAGTTACTAGGCCTTTTATTCCATAGCTGCCGTCGTCGGTCATAACGATTACTTCATCGGAGACGCTGCGAAGTTGTTCTTCGAGAATAATTAGTTCTTTGGTTCTTGCAGCTAAAACGGTGACAACTTTGTTGCCAGCTTTTTTTAAAGCTTCAGCAATTGGAAGCATTGGTGCCGCACCAACACCACCACAAGCACAAACAACGGTACCGAATTTTTCGATATGTGTTGCTTTGCCTAATGGTCCGACGATGTCGGTGATTTCATCTCCAACGTTCAAATTGCATAGTTTAGTAGAGCTGATACCCATCATTTGTACAACCAAAGTGATTGTTCCTTTTTCAAGGTTAGAACCAGCAATAGTCAAAGGCATACGCTCGCCTTTTTCGCCGACACGAACTATAACGAAGTGTCCAGCACGACGCGATTTGGCTATCAATGGAGCTTCTACTTCCAATTGCACGACTCTATTTGAGAAATAGGTCTTGCTAACAATTTTATTCATATATCTGTTGTTTATTTTAGTTTGTTTTTGTCTCGATAGGTAACTTATTTGGGTAGTCGATGGTATAGTGCAATCCGCGGCTTTCTTTACGGGCGATAGCATGTTTTATGATTAGATAAGCGATGCTGATACAATTACGCAATTCACAGATTTCACGCGACACAACGGAACGGTCGAACAAATCCTCGGTTTCTTTATATAAGATAGCCAAACGAGTCATAGCACGATTCAAGCGAAGATTTGAACGAACAATGCCAACGTACGAACTCATGATTTGCTGTACTTCTTTTAAACTTTGTGTTATCAACACCATTTCCTCTGGCAAACGAGTGCCAGCATCGTCCCATTGTGGCACGTCGGTTTGATAATCAAGTTCATTAATTCGTTTTAATGAGTGTTGTGCGGCTGCATCAGCATACACGATTGCCTCAATGAGAGAATTCGATGCAAGTCGATTAGCACCATGTAAACCAGTACACGAACATTCGCCTGAAGCATACAAGCGATTGATGCTTGATTGTGCATTTTCATTCACCACAATGCCACCACAGAGATAGTGTGCTGCTGGTGCAACAGGGATATAGTTTTTGGTGATATCTGTACCGAAAGAAAGACATTTCTCATATATCATTGGGAAGTGTTCTTTGGTTTGCTCTGCTGGTTTGTGCGTCACATCAAGATAGACGTGGTCGGTACCAGCCAATTTCATTTCGCTGTCGATTGCACGAGCCACGATGTCACGTGGAGCTAACGAGCCACGTTCATCATATTTTTGCATAAATTCATCGCCATTTAATGTACGGAGCACTGCGCCATAACCACGCATGGCTTCTGTGATGAGGAACGAAGGATGAAGCCCAGGATGATAAAATGCCGTTGGGTGAAATTGTACGAATTCCATATCGCGTATAACACCACGTGCACGATGCACCATGGCAATGCCATCGCCCGTTGCAACCAACGGGTTTGTTGTTGTGGTGTAGACATTGCCTATTCCTCCAGTGGCAAGCATCGTGACTTTACCAAGGAACGTGTCGACAGTATTAGTATCTGGATTTAAAGCATAGGCACCATAGCATGTGATGTTTGGTGTGTGACGCGTTACCACTTGTCCCAAATGGTGTTGGGTGATAATGTCGATTGCAAAACAATGTTCATACACATCAATATTAGGGTGGTTCTTGATGCATTTTATCAAGCTTTGTTGAATCTCAGCACCAGTGCTGTCTTTATGATGAAGTATGCGAAACTCACTGTGTCCGCCCTCTTTATGGAGGTCGAATGAGCCATCAGGGGCTTTATCGAAATCGACACCCCATTTCAACAATTGTTTGATTTGTTCTGGCGCATGTTTCACAACTTTCTCAACAGCTTTGATGTCGCAGATACCATCACCTGCAATCAGCGTGTCTTGAATATGTTTTTCGTAATTATCAACCACGGTGTTTGTCACCGACGATATACCACCTTGAGCCAATGCTGTGTTAGCTTCATCAAGTTCCGATTTACAAAGGATGGCAACTCTACCTGCATGAGCCACTTTTAACGCAAAACTCATGCCTGCAATACCACTACCTATCACTAAAAAATCGTATTTATGTTCCATTACACTAATCTTTTAATGTCCACTACTTTTACCAAACAACTGGTTTACAACAAAATAGAGCAAGTAAGCCAACTGTTTATTTAGACCTCAAAGGTAAGTCTTTTCTAATTAATAAAGTACTTCATGACAAAATTATTAAACATTTCTTTACAAACAATAATTTGATATCAGAGCCTCTATTTTTACCATTGTCAACACGTCCAACTACAACATAAACTACTACAAAACAACAACATACAAGCATCGTTACTTTGAGAAAAATTGCGTAACTTTGCTTGTTAAAAATTTAAACATAGTCTTATGAAAGCAACAAACATCACTAACATTATTTTAGTTGTCGCACTTGTCGTATTAGGCATCCTGCTCTATAAGATGAAAAAGAATAGTTCTATCGAACAAAATGACACTATCAACACCATAATGACTCGCACCAGTATTCGACGCTACAGCGACAAAGAAGTAACAGAGCAACAGATTGAGCAACTGCTTCGTGCTGGAATGTCAGCTCCATCTGCTTGCGACCTTCGTCCATGGGAGTTTATCGTTATCAAAGATAAAACCATACAGACAAACATTGCCAACAACATTCGTCCAGCCCAACCAGCCCAACAAGCAAATATTGTTATTTTAGTATGTGGTAACATGAATAAACTTTTTGCTGACGGTAAAGATTATTGGGTTGAAGATTGTTCTGCCGCCACAGAAAACATTCTTTTAGCAGCACACGCAATGGGATTAGGAGCTGTTTGGCTTGGCGTTTATCCACAAATGGGGCGTTGCGAATTACTCCGAGAAATGCTGAACATTCCGAACAACATACAACCATTTGCAATGGTAGCCATTGGAGAACCAGCAGAACAACCAGAACCAAAAGATAAATGGGACGTAAACCTGGTGAGCTACAACACCTATGGCAACAAGTCAAACAACAACAATAACACACAACAACAAACAAATGTAGAAGAAGCCCCTAAAACATTTAAAGAGTGGGACATCACAGCAGACAGCCACAACAATCCATTTGAATTCTACCATCGTCCAGGCGGTTTAGTACTTTGTGCTGGCAATAAAAACGAATCAAACGCTATGGCAATAGGCTGGGGCACTCTTGGTACATTATGGCAACAACCTGTAGCAACAGTCTACGTAGCAGAAGGACGATACACATACGGATTCATGGAACGCGAAGCCTACTTTACGATTATGGGATTTGACGACGAAAAAATCCTTGACATTATGGGACATAAAAGTGGACGCGACATCAACAAAGCAACAGCATGCAACTTACATTTACAATACACTGAAAACGGCACACCATATTACGAAGAAGCAACATTTGTAATCGAATGCAAAACAATCTACAAAGCACCATTTGACGCCACACAATTCATGGACCAAGTACCAAAAGATTTCTACACAAAATTCCAAGCTGGCATGCATCACGAATACATCGGCAAAGTAATCAAAGCCATGAAGAAATAAATTCTTTTTACTACACGTAAACAAACATCATATCCAAGAAAATACACTGCATAAAACAAAGACGTAGAGCACCCCAAAGAAACAAGTTTTATTTTTGGTATTACGCGCTCCATACGTTATCTTTGCACCCAAAAAAAATAAACGCAGATGAAAAGGATTAAACGCATTGACGCCTACTTGATTAAGAACTTTTTGACATTGTTCTTCATCACCTTTTTCATCTGCTTATTTATTGTCATCATGCAGTTTTTATGGATGCATGTCAACGACCTTGTCGGCAAAGGATTACCCATCAAAGTACTGATGCAATTCTTTTTCTATGCATCATTATCAATGGTGCCTTTAGCATTACCTCTCGCTATTTTATTAGCATCGCTCATGACATTCGGCAACCTCGGTGAACGATTAGAACTCCTAGCATTAAAATCGGCGGGCATCTCGCTATTTCGTATTATGCGAGGACTTATTGTGCTAATTTCCTTCATTGTCGTTGGCGCATTTTTCTTTTCTAACAACGTTATCCCCGTAGCACAAAAAAAGATGTGGACGCTGATGTTTTCCATAAGACAAACATCGCCAGAACTCGATGTGCCCGTTGGAGAATTTTACAGCGGCATTAAAGGCATGAATCTCTATGTTAGAGGGAAAAACCATAAGACACAGGCATTGGAAAACGTAATGATTTACGATTTCTCCAATGGATTCAACAACGCATCAGTCACAACAGCCGACTCTGTCCATATCAAACTCACTGAAGACAAACGTAATCTTGTATTACAACTCTATGGAGGTGAGCAATTCGAAAATTTAAAAAAACAACAATTTACAGGGGCAAGCAACGTACCATATCGTCGCGAGACCTTTACCCGTAAAGACATACTCATTGATTTCGACTCAAACTTCCAAGAAATCGACGAAAGCATATTAGACAATCAACACGTCAGCAAAAACATTGTCCGACTCACTCACGACATCGACTCCGCAAACCATCGGACCGACTCACTCATCACAACATTCACCCAGCGAATCTGTTCTGAGGGCTATTTCGACAAAGCCTACGAACCGACAGAGAGAGAAACAGCACGACAAGAAACACTGAAGCCAACAATGGCACCAATAAATGCCGACTCCATATTTCTTGCCAGTTCACAGAAAGACATGGACGCCATCAGCAAATCAGCACGACAAAAAATGCAGAACGCACGTGCCAACCTCACATTTCACCGCATCAGTGTTGAAGACACCAGCGATTTTCGTGCACGCCATAACATCGAATGGCATCAGAAATTTACACTAAGTCTGGCGTGCCTCATCTTCTTTTTTATTGGCGCACCGCTCGGAGCAATCATTGGCAAAGGCGGTTTAGGCGTGCCTACCGTCATTTCCATCATACTATTCTTGATTTACTATATCATCAACACCACCGGTATTAAGATGGCACGCGAACTTATTTGGCCAGTATGGCAAGGCATGTGGCTTAGTTCCTTCGTCTTAGCACCAATCGGTATATTCTTCACCTATAAAGCAGCCACCGACAGCGCCATCTTTAAAAGCGATGCCTACAAAATTTGGTGGCAAAAAGTCAGAGACTTCTGTAAAAACCACAAAAAAACAGGTAGCATCAAGAATTGGATACAAGAGCATAAACAACAAACAAAAGAAAATAAACATATACAATCAAAACATAACAATGAACAACAAACTCAACACAATTGAAGAAGCCATCGAAGATTTTCGCGAAGGAAAATTTCTTATCGTTGTCGACGATGAAGATCGTGAAAACGAAGGCGATTTCATCATAGCCGCAGAGAAAATCACACCAGAGAAAGTGAATTTCATGCTAAAAAATGGTCGTGGTGTATTATGTGCACCACTTCCTGAAGAACGTTGCGAAGAATTAGAACTGACCCACCAAGTGACAAACAACACTTCGATGCTCGGCACACCATTCACCGTAACAGTTGACAAACTTGAAGGTTGCACCACGGGCGTATCAACACACGACCGTGCCGCTACCATCCAAGCCTTAGCAGACCCAGCGTCTAAACCATCGACATTCGGACGTCCTGGCCATATCAATCCTCTCTACGCAAAATCGAAAGGCGTATTGAGACGTGCAGGACACACGGAAGCATCTATCGATTTAGCTCGTCTTGCCGGCTTACGTCCTGCTACTGCCCTTATCGAAATCATGAATGAAGACGGCACTATGGCACGCATGCCACAATTGCAAGAAATCTCAGAAAAATATGGCATAAAAATCATCACCATTGCCGACCTCATTGCTTATCGTTTACGCACCGAGAGCATAGTAGAACGTGGCGAAGAAGTTGAACTACCAACAATCTATGGACATTTCAAACTCATCCCTTTCCGTCAAAAGTCGAACGGACTCGAACACATGGCATTGATAAAAGGCGAATGGAAAGACGACGAACCAATTCTCGTACGCGTACACTCATCGTGTGCTACAGGCGACATCTTTGGATCGTTGCGTTGCGAATGTGGCGAACAACTTCATAAAGCGATGCAAGAAATCGAGAAAGAAGGCAAAGGTGTCATTGTTTACCTTTCACAAGAGGGACGCGGCATCGGTCTAATGAATAAGATTAAAGCTTATAAACTTCAGGAAGAAGGTCTCGACACCGTCGATGCAAACGTACACCTCGGTTTCAAAGCCGACGAACGCGAATACGGCGTAGGCGCTAACATTCTCAGTGCACTCGGCGTAAAAAAAATGAGACTAATGACCAACAACCCAGTGAAACGTGTCGGCTTAGAAAGCTACGGTTTAGAAATAGTGGAGAACGTACCACTAGAAATCGAACCAAACGAATACAATCGTGCCTATATGAAGACAAAGAAAACACGTATGGGACACGACCTACATTTATAATATAGATAAAAAAATACCACGTAGAGACATTGACACCATCTTTGTCTCTACGCGTTATTTTTTTCTTAAGTTCTACATCTTTCTCAAACAACAACTTACCCCTACACACAAACACATGGGACATATTAGAAAACCCGAGTGGCTCAAAATAGATTTTCGTAGCGAAAACCACTATTCTAACGTAGGCAACACACTCAAACAACACGGTCTACACACCATTTGCAGCAGCGGCCGTTGTCCTAACATGTCGGAATGTTGGAGTCGTGGCACAGCCACCTTCATGATATTGGGCGACATCTGCACACGTGCATGCCGATTCTGCAACACCAAATCAGGCAAACCACTCCCCGTTGTCGACAACGAACCAACCAGTTTGGCAGAATCAATTCAGAAATTAGCTTTAAAACACGCTGTCATCACATCTGTCGACCGCGACGACCTCCCCGACTTAGGTGCATCACATTGGCGTCGATGCATCGAAGAAGTTAGACGGCTCAACCCCAACACCACAATCGAAGTTTTAGTACCCGATTTCCAAGGACACGACGAACTGATTGACTTGGTAGCAGCAGCCCACCCCGACGTAATGGCACATAACATTGAAACCGTAGAACGCCTGTCGCCTGAAGTAAGACGCGTAGCTAAATATCGCACCAGCCTACACACCTTATCTAGAATACACGCCAACGGATTACCCACCAAAAGTGGAATGATGCTTGGCTTAGGCGAAACAGAAGATGAAATCTTCCAAACACTCGATGACCTATTAGAAGCTGGTTGTGAGATGGTAACCATCGGACAATATCTACAGCCAACAAGCAAACACTACGAAGTAAAAGCCTACATTCACCCCGATACATTTAAATATTATGAAGAGGTGGCACTAAAAAAAGGTTTCAAAACAGTTGTCAGCGGGCCGTTAGTACGATCGTCCTATCATGCCGACATGTTCATACAACATAACAAATAACACCACCTCACATGCATTACGAACGATTCATTGCCCAACACTTTCACAAAGCCGACAAAAAACAAGGAAAAAGTTTTTCGAAACCAGCTGTGAAAGTTGCCACTTTTGGCATTGCCGTCGGATTGGCAGTTATGATTATCGCCATTTCCGTTGTTGTGGGATTTAAGAAAGAAGTTCGTAACCAAGTCATCGGATTCGGTTCACACATCCAAATCACAGCCAACGAATTCGAACAAACCTACGAACATGCGCCCATCAAACTGGCCAACAACGACATTGAACAGTTGCAACAGATGGCGCACATCGAAAAGATACAACCCATTGTCATCAAAAGCGGCATCATTAAGACCGACGACAGTTTCCGAGGCATTGTACTGAAAGGTGTCGACGAACACTACGATTGGCAGTTCTTCCATCGTAACATGGTTGTGGGCGACACTCTTTGTCCGAACGACACCTGCCAATATGCCATCATATCACAATCTACGGCCAACCTACTCTCGTTAGACGTTGGCGACGAATTCATCACTTATTTTGTCGACTCTCACGTAAGAGCAAGGAAATTCTATGTAAAAGGTATCTACCACACATCATTTTCTGATTACGACGACCTCTACCTCTTTACCTCAGCAGAGCCACTGCGACAATTATTAGGTTGGAAAAACGAAGAAGTAAGTTCCTACGAACTACTCATCGACGATTTCAACCAATTGGAACAAGCCACCAACAAAGTATACGCACTCCTTGGCAACCGTTTCGACGACAGCGGTCCACTCTATTCGATACAAAACATACACCAACTGACACCAGTAATTTTCGATTGGTTAGCCATGCTCGATGCCAACGCTGTGATTATCCTCGTGTTGATGTTGTTAGTAGCAGGTTTCAACATGATATCTGGACTACTCATACTCATTCTCGAACGCACCAACGACATCGGACTACTCAAAGCACTTGGTGCATCCAACTGGCCTTTGCGTAAAGTATTTCTCTATCACGCCTCCTACCTTGTAGGAAAAGGTATGTTCTACGGCAACATCATCGGCATGGCCATCATCTTACTGCAGTACTTTACACACCTCATCCCACTCGATGCTTCTATCTACTACGTCGACCACGTGCCGGTGTCGCTCAATTTTGTTCACATCATTTTACTAAACATTAGCACTGCCGTGGTGTCGGTCGGTATGATGTTGTTACCTTCACACATCATCACCAAGATTTCTCCCGTCAAAGCCATGCGATTCGAATAAATGGCAATAGCGAAACAACAAAAGAACGACAAAATAAAAACGTCTGAACTGCTATCAGTCAGACGTTTTTATTTTATCAACTATTTCGAATAATGATGGTCGACAGAAATCGGTCGATTATTCAAACGTGTCTTCAACCATGGCGAGACGTTGTTCGTGTCACATCGGTTAAGCGGTTTCTGCCAATTAACACGCACTTGCATCACTGTGTCTTTATGGCTATCTTGCACCGACACCACCTCTGCCATAGCAAACGAGACATCTTTCACATCACTCCACAACACAGCCATCTCACGTGCAATTTGCTCAACATCGCCATTACGCAAGCGACGCTCAGCCATCAACTCGTCACGAAGTGAGGTAATCACCGAGTCGGCATGTTCCAACTGCGCATCTTTACGTTCGATAAGACCCTGTAACAACTCCGCCTGAGTACCGATGTCAACGTACGAACTACCACTATTTTGTCGTACGTGCAATTGGGTGTTTTCCAAGCCATATTCACGCATAGAGTTTTGGATCTGCGCAATGTCTTCCTTTTCTAATTCCTTTCCCACCAACACCAACGTGATGCTCTGTTTTTTCGTTGAGAACTCACGCGACGAATTTACTATCTGCACGTCTTCCATCAGTGGATTCTTCTCAAGATCAGCCACAAAACTAATAGCACTAGAGTTAAACGATGCCTCTTTTACCATGCCAATAGCAATGATGATGCTCGGCACGATAACCACGGCAGCAAAAAGTGAAAGTGACAGACGCACACGTTTACGTTTCTTCTCATCAACATAGGTACGATGCGGAAACTTCATGTAACGCACCATCACAAAAGTAGCGAGCGCAATGAAGAACGAGTTGATGAAAAAGAGGTAGAATGCGCCAAAGAAATAGTTCCACTGTCCTGTGCCAAGGCCATAACCAGCCGTACATAGCGGTGGCATCAATGCCGTAGCAATAGCGACACCAGAAGCCACCGTGGTCATCTGATGCTTTCGCGACGAAGCCACAATACCTGCCACACCACCAGAGAAAGCGATGAAGACGTCGAAGATAGAGGGTTTCGTACGCGCCAATAATTCCGATTGTGCATCGCTTAATGGTGTGAACAAGAAGTAAAGTGTTGATGTCAACAAACTAAGCACCACCATTATCAACAGGTTTTTCAGCGACTTCTTCAACAATTCGTTATCGTCGATGCCGATTGACAAACCAATGCCAACAATTGGACCCATCAATGGTGACACCAACATGGCACCGATAATCACTGCCGTAGAGTTGACATTCAAACCAATAGAAGCCAACAAGATGGCAAACACCAACAACCATACATTCACGCCATGAAACTCTGTGTTTGACGACACATTCTGAATGGTAGCATCGACATCGGTGTCAGAAGAGAGGTTCAGTAATTGACGAAAGAACTCTTTTATACTCTGACTTCTATTGTTTTCTTTCTTTTCTATGTTCATCGTTGAGATGCTTTATTAACAGTGTAACTAGGGAGAAGAGAGGTGAATAAAAAAAGATGTCGGTTTTTTTTACGCCAACATCTTTTAGGTGTTATTCTATGTGTAAGATGTTTATTTCTTTGAATAACGCTCGTTAAGCAAGTCAATCAACTGATTTGTAATATCTAAAGCTGGGTCGCTATACAAGATATTGCCCGACAACGCACTTTTTGAAAGTACCAATGCATATTTGCCATCAGTGTTCAACAGTTTAATGGCATTGTCGACACTGTCTTGAAGCTGTGCACTCAAATCCAATTGTTTATCCTGAAGTTTCATGCCCAATTGATTCGATTGCTCTTCTAAGCTTTGTTGCTCACGTTGAAGCTTTTCTGCCTCTGAGCGTGCGCGATCTTGACTTAAGAACGCATTATTATCGACCTTTTTCTGAAACTCTGCCATTTTGTTTTCCAACGCACGGGCTTTTTGGTTGAGGTTCACACGTGCATTCTCTGCTTCCGACATCAATTCATCGTTAGCTTCGATAGCAAATTGATAATTTGCCATGATGGAATCCAAATCAACAATAGCAACCGCTTTCATAGGGTCGTCGCTCGACAAGTTTGAAACAGGTGTCTCCGCTTGCTTTGCTTTAGTTGTTTCTTTGTCGCCACAGCTAACCAGCATTGCCACTGCTACCATGGACAACAAAAATAGGTAGATTTTTCTCATATCGTAATTTTAAAATTTATTCTCTTAATTCACTCAGCTAATGACGTTTGGCTTGTTGTTGAGCAGCACGATCTTGCGACTGCACACAATCGATGCCACGTTTCTTCATGGCTTTACTGGCACCAATATGCGTATTTGGGAATTTTCCGCCCTTCACAAAGAAGACTTTAACCCCCAACAGCAAGAATGCTATGGCCACCAAAACCAATATGACAAGAAACGAATAAAGCCACTTCATAGCGACTGCAAATATAAACTATTTTTTTTAATCCACCAAATTATGCGTTTTATGCGTATTTTCCTACCTACAAACCATTTACTTCCTAATTTTTTATGGTATCTTTGCCAACAGAAACGCACGATGAAGAATCATCGCACGCTCACAAATAAAATTTAATACGTACAACATATGAAAAATCTTGAACCAAAGGTACTATGGCAACAATTCGACGCTATCTGCCAAGTGCCACGTCCTTCAAAAAAGGAGAAACAAATCATTGCCTATCTTCAAAAATGGGGTAAAGACCACAAGTTGGAAACCATCACTGATGAGACAGGCAACGTGTTGATGCGCCAACCAGCCACCAAAGGCTATGAGACACACCCAACCGTAGTGCTTCAAGCACATATGGATATGGTGTGTGAGAAAAATGGCGACGTAAAACACGATTTCTTGAAAGACCCCATCGAGACCTACATCGATGGCGAATGGGTGAAAGCTAAAGGCACTACACTTGGTGCCGACAACGGCATAGGCATGGCTACCATGTTGGCCATCATGGATTCAAAAGATTTGAAACACCCTGCACTCGAATGCTTGTTTACTGTCGACGAAGAGACAGGACTCACTGGCGCCTTTGGTTTAAAACCTGGAATCTTGACAGGCAAGACACTCATCAACCTCGACTCTGAAGACGATGGTGAATTGTTCATAGGTTGTGCCGGCGGCATCGACACCCTCTGCACACTTCGCTTCCGTCGCGCCGATGCACCAAAAGATATGTTCTACTTCAAAGTGGACATCAAAGGCCTCACTGGCGGACACTCTGGCGACGACATTAATAAAGGACGCGCCAATGCCAACAAACTACTTGCTCGTTTCTTGGCTAAAGTGGCTAACCAAACAGAACTTCGCCTTGTGTCGTTCAACGGTGGCAACCTACGCAACGCTATTCCACGCGAAGCATCTGCCGTAGCTGCCGTACCTATGAGCTACAAAGAAGAAGTGCGCATTCAACTCAACCATTTCATTGCCGACATCGAAAACGAATATTGTGCTACAGAACCTAACTTCAAAGCAGAACTCGAAAGCACAAAACGCACTGCCTATGTGATGGAACGCGCCACAACAAGAAAAATTGTTTACGCACTCGATGGCTGTCCTAACGCCGTTCATCGCATGTGCATCGACATGCCAGGTTTGGTAGAGACCTCTTCCAACCTCGCTTCAGTGAAGATGATCGATGACAACCACATCCAAATCGTCACAAGCCAACGTAGCTCTGTTGAACCAGCAAAATACGCTATGGCACAAATGATTGAAAGCCAATTCAAAGCCATCGGTGCTAAAGTAGAACATAGCGACGGATACCCAGGATGGAAGCCAAATCCGAAATCAGCCATTGCCAACACTATCGCAGAAAGCTACGAGAAATTGTTTGGAACAAAAGCGGTGATTAAAGCCATTCACGCCGGATTGGAATGCGGTCTCTTCTCAACAAAATATCCAGAAATGGACATGGTGTCGGTAGGTCCTACCATGCGTGGCGTACACTCACCAGACGAACGTCTTCACATCGGTGATACCCAGAAATTCTGGAAACTCATCGTCGACGTCTTGGAAAAACTCTAATTGATTAAGACCACAATCAACAAGCCTCTCTGCGTTAACACAAACGTAGAGAGGTTTTTTTGTATTGTCAAACGAAATAACTTACACCGGAATTAATTTCTTGTGACGATGCACGAAACAATTTCTCTCCACAAGAAATTATTTTCAGCA
>JAUNIJ010000005.1 GCA_030523485.1 Bacteroidales bacterium | reverse complement strand
CTGCATTAGTAAAAATTGTATCGTTTTCAACATCTTCTCCCTCATATACAAGTGTTTCCGGGAAAAGATTGTCGGTATTGGTGTGTGACATGTTAGAAATAAATGCCACTTCTGTCATGGCAACGTCTTTACCTTTTTCATAAGCTAAAACACCAAATACCGATACACCCCACGCATCTTTATAATAGTAGATACAATCTTGCGTGATTTGGATTTTTTTGTGATAATAATTGTTTGTGTCTATCGATGTTGCTGTCATTCCTACCTCATCGTAATTCATGCCCTCACATACGTCGCCCTCAGATATTGCGATGATTTCCGGGTCGTTGGGGTCAAAACCTTTTATCGTACATGATACAACCGCCACAATCGTATCATTTTGTTCGTTGACATAGGTGATGGTGTCACCTGCGTTGAAAGGCCAATATTTAATCTCTGACAGAATCTTCTTGTGAAAATCGGATGATTCGCATGCGGTTAAAGTAAACACGCTGAAAGTTAATAAAAAATAAAAGAAAACTGATTTTTTCATAGTGGTAATTTTTTAGTGTTTGACGATTAGTTTTTCTGTAATTTGTTTGTTCGATGTTGTTTGAATGAGAAGGAAATAAATGCCATCAGTGAGTGCTGACGTATTTATTTTTATTCTATTAGAGTTGACGCTGGCAACAAAGGCACCGACAGCATTGACAACGTCAATCTGTCTGACCTCTTCTGCTAGGTCGACTAAAACCTCGCTGTCCATTGTGAAAACGAGTCTGCAGGAACTGTTGTCTGAATCGCTGTTGGGATTCGGCGAGACTCTCTGGTTTTCGCTATTGGGGTTAATGCCGTAGATGTAGACGGAGGGGTCGCCGAAGAAGTTGTATTTTTTCACCTGCCGACGTTTTACAAAAGTCTTGCAGTCGAGAAAATACTTGCTCATGCCATTGATGGTCATGGAGGTGATAGTGCGGTTCCTTATATCAAGCAATTCCGAGAATACTGAAAGCTGCGATTTATTATTGGCTATGGTTAGCGACTCCACACTTGAGCCAAAGTGGGAGATGGCGCCAACATCCTTATAGCATGTAATGTAGTATGAAAATGATTTGTAAAATAATGTGTTGGTTGCTGCATATCCCCCAGTATTACAGGTGAAAGCAAAGCAGAACGGGTAGTAGCTCACATTTTGTTGATTGAGACTAGATATACTGCTTGGACCATAGTAGTAGGGATTACCTAACTGGTTGTATCCCCCATGCCCGCGATACAGAAACATCCAAGTGTCATTTGCCATTTTTTGGTTGATGATGAGCGATGGATTGCCGCTTGGGTTCATGCCGTCTTCAAGAATGTAGACGAGGGGTGTGTGACTGAAAACCTGGTCGCGAACTTCCTGGAGCGACTTGCGGAAACTGCGCTGATTATTGCCTGTGCCAGAGAAGGCCTGCGTGGTGAGTCTAGTTTTGTTCTCACTATATAATGCAAGCTCAGTTTTCATCGTTTTTTCTACGATGTTCTTGATTTCAGAGTCGCTGAAGACCGGCCAGCGGCCGACATGCACCGAAGGGGTGAGATCGTTGTCCTCCGTGCAGATGTTGCTGTAGTTCAGACAGGCGTAGTAGATGTCGGTGGGAGGGTTAGAGAGGCTCTCCCATGTGCCCGCTGACATCGGTATCTCCTCGTGGTTGCCGACGAGGAGTACGAATCTCGGGCGTTTATTGGGGTCATCGTAGAGTCCTTTCAGAAAGTTTCTGGTGCCAGTCGCACCGAGGGCAGCGTAGTCATTAGCATAGACATCAACAATATAGCCTAGGCTAGTTTTATGACTGACGAACTGCTGAAGCGTCTGCACGTGTCTCGGTTGGGTAAGTATGACGTAGCGACCTTTTTTTAGGGTAGGGAACTCACGACCTTGTCCCTTGTAGTTGTCGAAAAAAAGCACAGCATCCTCAGAGTAGACACCCGTTAGGTAGTCGTCCATAAGGTCGAGTAGCGAAGAGCCGTTGAACTTGATGGTAAAGGAAAGGTGTGAGGCCACTCTAACATGGTTTCTAACACAATCACTCGCTGTCTGTAGGAGGGGAGAATAGATGACAGGAACAATGTTGAACCGAATACCGGTGGCACCGTAAATCAGGTAGGGTTCGGAAATGTCGTACCATTTTTGGTACCAATCTGAGCCTGACGATGTATAATATGCGGTGTCATACGATAGTGTATGTATCGTTGTTTCTTCGTAGTAATCCTGGTATGGGAAATAAGGTTTTTGCAACGAAAATCCAACCAAGCAATTGTGGCTACTGTCGAGTACGTGTGTTTCGATACGTATATTGTTTGCATCTGCAGGTAGTTGGAGGTCAAGTGGTCGGAAGGGGAGCATGGGACGTCCCATGGAATCTTTTTCGTGGTAGAGTCCCAAGGAGTCGTTGAGAAAGTGGATTTTTGAAAACGTAAGGTTTGACGTTGTGTCTAGTAATTCCTGAAAGTCATTTCCATAATACTCAATGATGTAGGATGAGTCGGTAATGGTGACAGTAATTCCGTTACTCGGAGAAACCACGATGTCGCACCTCCCTTTGAAAGGGAAGAATAGCAGTACAATAAATACCACCAAATAAAAATTTCGCTGTGCCATAAAAAACATCTAAATTTAGTTTTTGTATACTGAATTTATTTATTCAAATTCCCGATACAAATATAGTAAATAAAAACGAACATAAAAACTTAATCACTTGTTTTTTTACCTAAAACACACCATTCTACCAATACCACTTTTTACATTCTTCTATCAAGATCACGTGAAATGTCGCGTTGTTTAATTGACTCTCGTTTGTCATATAGTTTTTTACCCTTTGCAACATAGATTTCCAACTTGGCATATCCATTTTCATTGATAAAAAGTTTCGTAGGAATGATAGTGATACCCGTATCGTTGGCGGCACGTTCCAACTTGCGTAGTTCACGACGATTGAGCAGAAGTTTACGCTGTCTCATTGCGGAATGATTATAGTATGTGCCTAAACGGTAGGCAGCAATATGCATGTTGAGCACCCATAGTTCATGGTTAAGAAAAGCGCAATAGGCATCGTTGAGGCCAGCTTTTCCTTCACGAATCGATTTTATTTCAGTGCCTGCTAGCACTAGTCCAGCCGTATAGCGGTCGGTAAGGTGATAGAGGTACGATGCCTTGCGGTTGGTAATTTCGATATTTTTTTTATTCGTTTTCATTGTATTCTGTTCGTGTTTGTGTTTTTAGTGCACTTGTTGTGGTGTCAACTTAATGTGCTTCAAGCCAGTTGTTGCCTATGCCAATGTCAACGCGTAATGGTACGCTCAGCGACACGGCTTGTTCCATGGCTTCGGTCACGATTTGCTTCAGAGTGTCGATTTCTTCTACGGGCACTGTGAAGTCGACTTCGTCGTGCACTTGCACAAGAAGTTTTGCTTTTAGTCCTGCTTTTTTCATGGCTTGGTGCAGTCGTACCATGGCAAGTTTCATGATGTCGGCTGCAGTGCCTTGAATGGGTGCATTGACAGCATTGCGTTGTGCAAATCCGCGCACGGTGGCGTTGTGTGAATTTATGTCGGGCAATTGTCGACGTCGGTGGAAGAGTGTTTCAACGTAACCTTGTTCGGAGGCGCGTTGTTGCTGTTGTTCGATGAAACGCTTCACTCCGGGGAAGGCTTGGAAGTATCCGTCGATGAGTGCAGCAGCTTCGCCTCTCGACACGCCAAGTCGTTCTGCCAATCCGAAGGCTGATATGCCATAGATAATGCCAAAGTTGGCTGTTTTGGCATGTCGTCGCATGTCAGATGTGACGTCGTTGATGTCGACATGAAAGATTTTGGCAGCAGTGGCAGCATGTATGTCGTTGTCGGCTTTAAATGCAGCGCAAAGAGCTTTGTCACCGCTAAGATGAGCCATCAGTCGTAGTTCGACCTGCGAATAGTCGGCGCTCAAGAAGCGTTCGCCATCATTAGGTATGAATGCTTGTCGGATGCGTTGTCCATTGTCGTCGCGTATAGGTATGTTTTGCAGATTTGGGTTCGATGAACTGAGACGACCTGTAGCTGTCACGGTTTGGTTGAACGAGGCGTGAATGCGTCCTGTTGTGGTGTTTATCAAAGCAGGCAGTGCGTCGATGTAGGTACTCAACAGTTTTTTCAATCCACGGTATTGTAGTATGAGCGGAACAACAGGGTGCACGTCTACCAATGAGTTGAGTGTCTCTTCGTCGGTCACATATTGTCCGCTTTTGGTGCGTCGTGGTTTATCTACTATTTTCAGTGTGTCGAAGAGTAGTTCTCCAATTTGTTTTGGCGAGTTGACATTTACGTTTGTGCCAGCGTATTGTCGTATTTGATGTTCGATGGTTGAGAGTTGTACTGAGAAGTCGTTCGAAAGAGAAGCGAGGGCGAAATCGTCGATTAAAGCTCCCTCGTACTCCATGTCGGCCAAGACTTGAATGAGCGGCATCTCGATGTCGTAACACAGAGTGTTTAGGTTGTGTGTTTCGATTTCGTTGGCTAGAATTTTTTGCAACAGCGATATTGCCACAGTACGTTCAGCCACGATGCGACAGATGGTGGCGTTGTTGATTTGGTCGAAGTCGGTGGCATTACGTCCGTTGAATATAGGGAGTGCCGATAGTGTTGAGTGTAAATAGTGTTCGGAGAGCGATTCGACGGTGTGCGGTAAATCTGCATTAATTATATAGTGAGCGACTTCAGTGTCAAACAGTGTTCCATTGACGGCTATGTTGTGTTGTTTGAGTGCTACAACAACAGGTTTTGCGTTGGCAGTATATTTGTCTATCTGTTGGTTTTCGAATATCGGTTTGAGTGTTTGTAGTAGTGCGCTTTCGGTTTGTGGTGTGAACCTCACAACTACGCCTTCGTTGTTGTCGGTCTGAAGTCCCATTGCCAACATTTTGCTTTTCATGGGTTCAAGGCTAGACAGGAGTGTGAAGAACGTCATTTTGCCGTTTTTTGTGATTTTTGAAACGGCTTGTTGCAACTGTTCCTCATTCTCAACGATTTGGAATTTATCGACGTTGATGGTAGTATCAACGTCTTGTTTATCAGCCTCAACTGTTTGCGCTTTTTCTACTTGTTGAAACAACCCACCGATAGGGGGCTCAATAGGCTGCTGCAGTTTTTTTAGTTGACTGTTGAACTCGAGTTCTTGAAATAAAGTATAGAGTGCGGTGGTGTCGGGTTCCTTACGTTTTAGGTCGTTAATGTTAAAGTTGTAAGGTACATCGGTTTTTATGGTGGCAAGAAAGCGCGAGAGTTTGATTTGTTCTGCATTATCTTCTACTGTTTGTCGCATTGCACCTTTTATTTTATCGGTATTGGCGAGCAATCCGTCGATATTGCCGAATGTTTGAATGAACTCGACAGCCCGTTTTTCCCCTACTTTCGGGCAACCTGGTATATTGTCGGAAGCATCGCCCATGAGTCCGAGTAGGTCGATGACTTGCGATGGTTGTTCGATACCGTAGCGTGCTTTTACTTCTTCGACACCCCACACTTCGCAGTCGTTACCTTGTTTTTTTGGCTTGAAAATGTAGCGGTGTGGTCCTACGAGTTGACAGTAGTCTTTATCTGGTGTCATCATGTAGACATCGTAGCCTTGTTCGGAGGCTCGATAAGCCATGGTGCCAATTACGTCGTCGGCTTCGTAACCATCTACTTGTACAATGGGGATGCGATAGGCGTCGAGCAAACGTTTGATGATTGGCACGGAGTAGCGTATGACTTCTGGTGTTTCTTCACGTTGTGCTTTATAGTCGGCAAATATTTCGTGTCGAAATGTTGGCGAGGGTGGGTCGAACACGACGGCAAGATGTGTTGGTTGTTGGTGAGTTATGACGTCGTTGAGTGTGTTCATGAATCCGAACACGGCTGAGGTATTGACACCTTTTGAGTTGATGCGTGGCACACGCATAAACGCATAATAGGCTCTAAAGATGAGCGCATAGGCGTCGAGCAAAAAGAGTTTTTCCATAAGCGATTTTTAGCGGCGGATATAGAGGTTGTCGGCAATTTGCGACACGCTGTATTTTCTAAGTTTTTCTTTAGCAGGTCCTGACGTCGCAAATCCAGTACCATCGAGCAACATGTAGATAGAATGGCAGGAGTCGCACTCTGCAGTGCCGTCGGTATTGACGTGTAGACGTATTTCTGCATTTGCCTCATGTGGACAAGCGAGATCGAAAGCGACATAGGGACAGCCTTCTACGTTCACGGTATGATAGATAAGGATGCCACCATAGCCTAATTGTTGCGATATTTTCTGTGGCTCAATAAATGTTTTGTATCCTAAGACAGGAATAAGTTCCGGTGCATCTGCCGTGAGATTGATGTCGAGTGTAACGGGATAGTCGGGTATACTGCTATGTGTAAAGCTGTCGCAAGCCACTAGGCTTATGCTATATAAGCCTACCAATGCCCACACGAAGAGAGAAGGAATGTGGTGTTTGTTTATGGTTGCTTTGCCCATCGTATCAAGATTTAAAGCAGTGTGATGACGCGGTCGAGACCGATGCCATGTGATCCTTTTATCAAGATAGCATAATCTTTCAATTCATGTTCTTCGAGGTAGAGTGTCAACATTTGTAGGTCGTGTATTTTTCGGTATTCGGTGCCACTGATATCGACTGCGCTAAAGTTAGAACCGACTAATATGGCTTGTTTGAAACCGAGTTGTCGTGCAATGTCAACTACGTGTTGATGTTCTTGCAACGATGTTTCGCCTAATTCCAACATGTCTCCAAGAATGAGTAGTTTGTTGTCTAATGCCAACGAATGGAAGTTTTGTAACGCCACTTCCATACTGGCAGGGTTGGCGTTATAAGCATCCATGATGACTTCGTTTTTGGCTGTTTTTATGTATTGCGAGCGGTTATTATGTGGTTTGTAGGTTTGCAAAGCATGACATATTTGCTCAGGTTCGACTTCAAAAAAGAGTCCGAAAGTAATAGCTGCCAATATGTTTTCCGCATTGTAGGAACCTATGAACTGTGTTTGTACAGTGTGTGCACCAGATTGAAAGCGTTGCGAACGCCACGAAAGGGCGATAAAAGGAGCCGACTGTTCGATGCATCCTACGACTCCGGCCTTTAGCTCGTTGAGTGCATAGGTCACCTCTTCGGTTCCGCCAGCTATTTTACAGAGGTAAGGGTTAGTGATGTTACGGAAGATATAGCCATGATGTTGGCGTAAGTAATCGTAGAGTGCACCTTTGGTTTGTATAATTCCTTCAAGTGAGCCAAATCCTTCAAGGTGTGCTTTTCCGATATTGGTGATGATGCCATGAGTTGGTTCCACAAGTTTCACGAGCGAGGCTATCTCACCTGGATGATTGGCACCCATTTCTATGATGGCTATTTGATGTTGTGCATTGAGTTGCAACAATGTGAGTGGAACACCGATATGGTTATTAAGGTTGCCTTGTGTATAGAGTACACGGTATTTTTCCATCAACACAGCAGCCATTAATTCCTTGGTTGTAGTTTTTCCGTTAGTGCCTGTGACACCAATCACTGGGATATGAAATTGCTGACGGTGGTGATGAGCAAGTTGCTGTAGTGTTTCGAGAACGTTGTCGACAACGACAAAGCGGTCATCAGTGCCTGCTACTGTGGTGTCGTCAACAATGGCATAGTTACAGCCAGCGTCTAATGCTTTACGAGCAAAACGATTGCCATCGAACGTTTCTCCTTTGAGGGCAAAAAAGATGCCTTCTTCTACTACATTTCTGCTGTCGGTCACAACATTAGGATGTTGCAGAAAAAGGTGATAAATTTGTTCTATTGTTTGAGTCATTATTGTTGTGTGTATTGGGGTACAAAGATACAAAGAATGGCTCAAACGAGTGAAATTGTAAAAATAGATTTTATGATGTTTTCGTCGGGTTTATATTCCTAAAAAACCTGTGGTTGCTTTAACAATGCTAAGTAAGATTAAAATAGGATAAAGGACATGAGCAATCGGCATCTCATCATTGGAGAAAAATGAGGAGAATAGAAGCGACGAGAAGAGCACGATTAAATAGGATATTTCGAGGCTGTTGTTTTGCAGTAGGAAAAACAACACCCAACAAAAAAGACAAAATAGTGACAAGATACGATGTAGCGTACGTACCTGAGTTTTGTATCTTAAGGCATAAAGCTGATGGAGGAAGATTACAACAAACGAGATGATGAGTAGAATGGCTAACCAGATGTGCTTAGACAAAGCGTCGACAATTGTATGTATGTTGATTGGCTGCCAATCTAACGTCAATGCTTCTGTGTTTAGTTGTAGGTCTAAAAGGTAAACAACTCCCACAATGACAGCTCCGCATCCTACTAACGCAAAAAGTATTGTTACGAAAGCACGCAGATTCATTTGGCGCATCATGATCAACGCAATGAAATAAAGTGGTAGCAAAAGTGCAAAAAGAGGGTCGATACAAGCCGCTAACACCAACGACATAGTAATGTTAAGTAGTTTCGCTGCGGGACGACCGAAGGTTTGTATTCTGAATAGTTGATTGGTGGCAAGGTAGACCAAGGCAAATGCTACAGTGTCGACAGTAAACACTTTCATTTCACCCATTGTAAGTGCCAAACACATCATCATACCATAAAATACATAGGTTTGAACTGGCGCTACGAACGACACTTCGGTCAGACGCTGCCCGGCGACAGCAATGACAACAAAGATAGCAAACTGCAGTGAAGTAGCTATCCAATAGGGCAATGAGAATAGTGTAACGTTGTGCCAGACAAATGGTATGTCGCCGAGTGTTGTGCCAGAGAAAAATGGCCAAAACCACACTACTGCACAAATCAACGTGAGCAAGATAGCCCCTTGTAACGAACGAGAAAGTAGGCGGTAAAAATCCACTTTTTAGCTGTTTGGTTGATAATATGTATTATTGAATAGAGGAAAGCAGAGTGCTACGACTCTAACGTGAGCACTCTGCTTTATAGTGGTTGGTAACGAACTTATTTCAAGCCACGTCCACGCAACATAGCGTCGGAGTTTGGTTCTGCACCGCGGAAATCAATGAATAGTTTCATTGGTTCGTCGCTGCCACCTTTCTCTATCATTTTGTGTTTGAATGCTAAGGCTGTTTCTTTGTCAAGCAGTCCGTTTTTGCGGAACATTTCGAAAGCATCTTTGTCAAGCACTTCTGCCCATAGATAGCCATAGTAACCAGCGCTGTAGCCACCTTTGAATGCGTGATTGAAGTAGGTGGTACGATAGCGAGGAATGATTTCATCAATAAGTCCAGCAGCTTTCATAACATCAGCTTCAAATTTCTGAACGTCGATGCCATCAACACTGGTGAGCTCATGCCAACGCATGTCGAGAATAGCGGCAGCACAAAGTTCTGTTGTGATGAATCCTTGGTTGAATGTTGATACGCGTTGAATTTTTTCAATCAGTGAGTCTGGAATTACTTCACCGGTTTGATAGTGTGTTGCGTATGTTTTGAGGATTTCTGGTTCAAATGCCCAATTTTCGTTGATTTGCGAGAAGAGTTCTACGAAGTCGCGAGCAACGTTGGTACCACTTACTGTTTTGTAGTGACATTGTGTTAACAATCCGTGGAGTGCATGGCCGAACTCATGGAACATTGTTTCAACGTCGTCGAGTGAGAGAAGTGATGGTGATTCGGCAGTTGGTTTTGTGAAGTTACCGATGTTAACAATAACAGGGCGTATTTCTTTACCATTAAGGTTTGACTGTTCGCGGAAGTTTGTCATCCAAGCGCCAGCACGTTTTGATGCACGTGGATAATAATCGGTGTAGAGGATGCCAATGAGTGAGCCGTCAACAGAAGAAGATACTTTGAACACTTCTGCTTCTTTGTTAAACTTTGGCATATTTTCGAGTTTCTCAAACTTCAAGTCATAGAGTGTAGCAGCGAGGTTGAACATTCCTTCACGCACTTTTTCCATTTGGAAATATGGTTTGATGTCGTCTTCGTTCAAAGCATATTTTTCTTGACGGAGTTTCTCGGTGTAGTAATCCCAATCCCAAGGTTCAAGTTTGAATCCACCATTTTCTTTATCAATCATTTTTTGGAGTTCTTCACGTTCTACTTTAGCTTTTGCCACAGCAGGTTTGAAGATTCCGTCCAAGAATTTATCAACAGTAGTTTGGTTTTTTGCCATGGTTTCATCAAGTATGAAGTTGGCGGGTGTGTCAAAGCCGAGTAATTTAGCTTTTTCTATGCGGAGACGTATGATGTCGAGCACCACTTGGTTGTTGTCGTGTTCGCCGCCATTGTTGCCACGATTAGCATAGGCTTTGAACATTTTTTCACGAAGGTCGCGACGTGCGCTGTATTGCATGAAAGGGATCCAGCTTGGTTTTTGGAGTGTAAAGAGGTATTTTCCTTCCATACCATTTTCGGTAGCGAGAAGAGCGGCAGCATCACGCACTGCTTTTGGCAGTCCTGCGAGTTCTTCTTCTGTTTCGAGCACGAGTTGGAAAGCGTTGGTTTCAGCAAGGAGGTTGTCGCCGAATTTGTTTTCAAGTGTTGCGAGTTCTTTGTTGATTTCGCGCATACGTGCTTGTCCTGCTTCATCGAGTCCTACGCCGTTGCGGACGAAAGCACGGTTAATTTTTTCCAACACCATGAGTTGTTCGGTGGTGTATTCTGGGTGGTTTTCTTTGTCATCGTACACAGCTTTCACACGTGCATAGAGGTCGGCACGCATGTAGATATTATCGTTGTGTTCGGTGAGCATAGGGATGGCTTGTTCCATCACTTTCTGAAGTTCTTCGGTAGCATCGCTTTCGGTTACATTGTAGAGCACCAAAGCCACTTTCGAAAGAATGTCACCGCTCATGTCGAGCGCATCGATAGTGTTTTCGAACGTGGCTGGTTCTTGATTGTTAACGATGGCTTCGATTTCTTCGTTTTGTTGTTTGATACCTGCTTCGATAGCTGGGATATAGTCTTCGGCGAGTATATCCTCAAAAGGAGGCACTTCGTACTCTGTTGTGTAGTCGGTCAGAAAAGGATTCTGATGTTCTGCTTGCGGAGTCTCTTGTTTTTTGTTACATGCTACAAACATCATAGCTGCTGCAAGTAAAAGGAATGACTTTTTCATATTTGTTTTGTTTATCAATTTTGTTATCATAGGATTGCGTTGCAAAGATAGTGTCTTTTTTATTTTGTTGTGTGAGTCAGATGGTGTTTTTTTACTTGTTGAGACAAGCCACGATGTGTCTACGGTCTGTTTCTATTTGTTTGCGTAGTTCGTCAAGCGAGTTGAAACGTTGTTCGCTACGTATTTTTTCCACGAATTCGATTTCGATAGTTTTACCATAGAGGTCTTGACTGAAATCGATGATATGTACTTCGATGCTGTGGTTTTGGTTGTTTAACGTCGGGTTGTTACCGATGTTTAGCATGCCCACGTACCATTTATTTTCTACCATAACACGAGTAGCATAAACACCATCACATGGTATCAGTTTTTGGCTATCAGGTTTGATATTTGCTGTTGGAAAACCTATCATTCTGCCTACTTGATGCCCTTGCACTACACAACCTTTTAAGCGGTAATGATATCCCAATAGTTCGTTAGCACGTACAATATTTCCCGCCATCAAAGTTTTACGTATCATCGATGAACTGACGGTGTCGTTGCCTACATCTTGTCGTTCGCCACGAATCACACGTACACCGATGGTTGCACCATATGCTTGGTAGTCGTCGAATCCGTGTGTGCTGTCGCTACCAAAGTGGTGATCGTAACCAATGAATAATGTATTGACATGGAAACGTGTGTGTAGCCAGGTCATAAATTCGTGCGATGTAAGACAAGCTAGATGCGCATCGAAGTTAAGCATCAGACAGTGGTCAAGCGACAATTTGCTTAATCGTTCCGCTTTTTCTTCTTGTGTATTCAGCAAAAAGAATTCCGATTCGGGATGAAAGAAATGCTTTGGGTGGTTAGCAAATGTGATGGCCATGCTTTGTTGTCCAAGTGCTTTGGCAGCACCTGTCAACTGACCAATCAATGCTTGATGACCGCAATGCACACCATCGAAGAAACCGATTGTAGCACACTGTGGTTGCTGTGGGTACAGGCTTTCGTTGTCTAAGATTATCATGATGGTGTGTTAGTAACTTGTTGTTTATCTTTTTTTGCCGTTACCCTAGCAAATATCAGCAAAGCGAATGCTGACACTAAGCCGATAGCAGCGAAGCAAAACCAAATGTAATGTGCGTGACTGCTTGCCGCGAGCCATTCTTCATGCGTGGCGAAGGTGGCAGGGTCGGGGCAGAACTTTGTTAATAGAATGCCCGACAGTCCGAAGCCAAGAATTGACGAGAGGAACGAGTCAAGGTTGCTAAAACCGAGATAGAGCGCCTCCTGCCCTTTCGGTGCTTGTAGAGAGAAATATTCGAGATATCGTGGCGAGATGAAACACTCTGCCAAGGCTTGTATGACGATACCGAGCACTAGCATCAATGTAATGGGATGTATGCTAAAGGGAAGGTCGGTGTGAATCAAATTGCCGCAAGCCATGGTCATAGCTGACAATGGGATGAGAAACATGCCAATTGCCATGGAGATAGGTGCCGACTTTTTTGCCATCAAACGTGTTACAAAATTCACACATAGCACGACAACTAACGGGTTGACGTTGGCAATCCATCCTGGTTTTGCTCCTTCACCAGCCATACGTATCACATATTTTGGCATCGTGGCATAGAGTTGTTGTTGCACCATCCAAAAGCCTGTCACAATGAGAATCAGCATCATCAAACGTCCGTTACAACACACTTTCAACAATCCTTGCCACACTTCACGTGTGCTTTTATTGTCACCCGTGGCATTCACCGAACGATAAAAGAAATAGATGGCTAACATGGCACCTACGCAAAGAGTGGCAGAGAAGAAATTGATAGCGAGATAAGCTTTGTCGCCAATCACATTGCGCAAAGGATCAATGATGGATTTTCCCGAGAAGGAACCAATATTGACCAACATATAATAGATGGAATAGCCGCGCGCACGATTTTCGGTTGTTGTTTCACGTGCTACCGACGCCGATATGATGCTTTTGATGAAACTGCCACCCAACATGATGATTATCATGATAGGGATAATCAGCCAACGCAGACTACTCTCCTCTAAACCATAAAAAATAGTTTTCTGACCATACGCCACCAATTCTTTTTGTTGCAGTAAGAGAGGAAAAAGCGCCATCAAAAGATAGCCTATGGCGAGTAGTAGAAAGGCAACAAGAAGCGAACGACGATAACCGATTTTGTCGGCATACGCACCAGTAAACATCGGAAGAAAATAGAGCCCTGCCGAAAATACTCCCGATATCATCGATGCTTGAATATCGTTGAACCCTAACGTGTTCGATAAGTAGAGGGTAATAACAACAAACATGGCATAAAACGCCATACGTTCGAGCGTTTCACTGATGTTTGCTGTCCAAAATGCTTTGGAGAATGTTGCCTTTTCTTTTTCCATTAGTGCGTCTTTCTTTAAGGTGCAAAGATACAACAATTTCGTGTTCCTAGATTGAGCTAACTTTTCTTATCACACAATTTTATGTCAACACTCCTCGTTTCCTTGGCATTTAAAACAAAAGCAGACGCTACTACAATAATAGCGCCTGCTTATTTGTGTTTGATGCCCTAAATAAGACATCTATTTTTCCACTAATTTCCAACGATGTCTTTGGTTAATACTTGCCAAAGATTACTGTTTGGAACTGGTGCGGTTATATAGATTTCTTTTTTGCTAACAGGGTGAATAAAACGAAGGCTACGGGCATGGAGGTCGATACCACCATCTGGGTTTGAGCGTGGAGAACCATATTTTAAATCTCCTTTTATTGGACATCCAATGGTAGCTAACTGGCAGCGTATCTGATGGTGGCGCCCAGTTTCAAGTCGCACTTCCAACAGCGTGTACCTATCACCTTTAGCTAACGTACGATAATGCAACACGGCACGTTTAGCATCTTTTACCATCTTGTCGTGAGCAAAACTTTTGTTTTTTTGTCCGTCACGCACCAGATAATGTTCTAGCGTACCTTCTTCCTCTTTTGGACAGCCACACACGATAGCCCAGTAGATTTTTTCTACCTGATGCTCTGCAAACATAGTGTTCATACGCGCTAACGCTTTCGATGTCTTGGCAAAAGCCACGGCACCGCTTACAGGGCGGTCGAGCCGATGCGTTACGCCAAGAAACACATTGCCTGCTTTAGCATAAGCATCTTTCAGATATTGCTTGACACGGTCGGGTAGCGTGACATCGCCTGTACGATCACCTTGCACCAGATCAGATGTGCCTTTGTTGACTATAATCAAGTGATTATCTTCGTAGAGCACTTCGAGTGATGTGTCGATAATGTTGTGAGAGTCAGGCATCATTTGCGTGCCGATTTAAAAAATCTGTTAAAGCGTATGTGTCCGTCGCCCCAACCATGTTGGTCGTCGGTAGAGAAGAAGATGAACACAGGACGTCCTACGATGTGGTCTTCTGGCACAAATCCCCACATGCGTGAATCGGCGGAGTTGTCACGGTTGTCGCCCATCATCCAGTAGTAATCCATTTTGAAGGTGTAGGTTGAGGCTTCTTCACCATTGATGTAGGTGTGTCCGTTGCGGAAATCAAGCGTGTTATGCTCATAGGCAGTGATGATGCGTTCGTAGCGCAAAAGGTTGTCTTCGGTAAGTGTGATGGTTTCTCCTTTTTTGGGGATGTAGAGCGGTCCGTAGTTGTGCACTGTCCAGCGTTGCGAGTAAGCAAGCGGGTAGATGGTGGCGTAGGCATCGGGGGTGTCAGTTTCTTGCTTCACTGTTTTTACAAATGGCAAGGCTTGTATTTTTTGTAACGATGCTTTAGTGAGTGAGAGACGGAACACGCGACCAGTCGTTCGTCCTAATGTGTCGACGCCAATAGCCATGTAGCGCAATAATTCTGGATTGGTTATCTCATAGCTTTCGTCGAGTCGGATGTCGAGTTTCTTCAAATAGTCAGCGGTAAACACTGTGCCATCAGTTTCGACATAGTAGGAGTGTTGCATTTGTGGTGGGTCTTGGAGTGCTTGTCCGTTGATGTACACCACATCGTTACGTATTTCGAGTGTTTCGCCAGGAAGACCGATGCAACGTTTCACATAGTTTTCGCGTTTGTCAACAGGTCGCCATATCACTTCTCCAAATGTGTTGGCATTGTAGGCAATAGCCTCAGCACCGGTTTTCATACGCTGACGATATTCACTGTAACTAATGATAGAATCGGTGGGTGGCATGGCACCCAATGAATTGTAGTAACAAAGTGTATAGTAGTCGGGGTTTGACACGTTCAGTGGCACGGTGTCGCCTGCAGGGAAATTAAACACTACGATGTCGCCACGTTGCACATTGCCAAATCCTTTCAAACGATGATAGTCCCACTGTGGTTTCTCGATATAGGAACGTGTGTTGACGATTGGCAAAGTGTTTTGTACCAATGGCAACGAGAGAGGTGTATTCGGCACACGAGGTCCGTAAGCCACTTTACTGACAAATAGATAGTCGCCTACTAACAGCGTTTTCTCCAACGATGAAGATGGTATCTGATAGTTTTGGAATAAATAGATGTTGATGAAATAGACGGCAACGAGCGCAAAGACGATGGCGTCGAGCCACGAACAGATGGTGTATAATGTTTTGTTTTTTATCTTTTTCCATGCTGTCCATGGAATGAACTTGGTGAGTACCATGTCAACGATAAGCGGAATAAGTAGTAACCACCAAAAGTTGCCTACCCACGCCACAAATAGGATATAAACGATAACGTAGATAGCACACAACACCCATTTGCGCATTGGGCGGTTGAAATGATCGCGGAATGTTTCTTTCTCTTTACTCTCTTGCTCCATTTTATATGATGTCATTTTTTTGCTGACGGACATGGTGTTTCCTTCAGCTATTGTTTTTTATTTGGGTTTTTATTATCAGCAATGCCAACTATGTTGTTTTATGTTTTGTCGGCACTGTATGCTGACGAATTGCAAAAGTATGATTATTCTTATGAAATTCGGTAGATTTGGTTCGAAATTCTTTTTTGTGTGTACTTTCTCCTCTACTCCTCTACCCTCATGTTTTAGAAGCCGATGAGGTCTTTCATTGTTAAAAAGCCTTGATGTGTTGTGGTGAACTCAGCAGCCACAACAGCACCTAAAGCAAATCCTTCACGACTTTTAGCAGCATGTGTAAAGGTAATGGTGTCGGCGTTGCTATCGTAAACGACGGTGTGTATGCCAGGCACTTTCCCTTCGCGTATGGCTTCGATGGGTATGGCGTTGCTGTCGGTTGCTTTTGTACCGAGACACCATTTCGATTTATAATCAAGACAGCCTATAATCTGTTCGGCAAGTGTGATGGCAGTGCCGCTTGGTGCGTCTTTTTTTTCTGTGTGATGGGTTTCCGACATACGCACGTCATACTGTATGTACGGGTTCATCAGTTGTGCCAATCGTCGATTAGCTTCGAAAAAGAGGTTAACCCCGATGCTGAAATTGGATGCCCAGAAAAGAGTGTAGCCATGTGCATCTATTTCGTTGCGCAGGTCTTGTAGTTGGTTTGTCCACCCTGTTGTTCCTGACACCACTTTCACCCCCTCTTGCCAAGCCATGCGATAGTTGGCAACAGCGGTGTTAGGTGTGGTGAATTCAATGGCTACGTCGGCACTTCGAAAAGCTTCGGAGTGGATCTCGTTAATATTGTCAACATCAATGCGTGCTACAATGGTGTGTCCACGTTGCTGTGCTATTTGTTCAACGAGTTTACCCATTTTGCCGTATCCTATAAGTGCTATTTTCATTGGCTGTGTTATGTTCGAGTTGTTAATTTAGTATTCTCTGAGAAAGTCGAGTGTTGCAAGTATTTCATTGCGTGTGACGGTTTGTTGTACCTGTGGCTGTCCGATGTTCGAGAGTAATGTCATTACAACATTTTCTCCCACACGTTTTTTGTCGGCATACATTAGAGCCAATAGATGGTCGTAATGGCTGCAGTCGAAAGGTAGCTGTGCGTAGTTGTCTCGTGTAAATTGGAAGAGTATCGTAAGCCATTCCTTTGGAAAATTATGTTTCTGCACAGAGAGATAAAGTGCACACAACAAACCCCACGCAACAGCATTACCGTGAGCAATGGGTCGTTGCATTGTCATTGCTTGTGCTTCAAATGCATGCCCAAAGGTGTGTCCGAGATTCAACGCTTGTCGTATTCCGTAGTCATAAAGATCGTTGGTTACGTAGTGTTGTTTGGTCTCGATGTTACGTTGTAACAATTGTAAAAATGCAGGTGTTGATGTGTCTGTTGGTTGACATGCCAATGTTTGCTTCAACATGTCGACATCAGTGAGCAGCGCATGTTTCACCATTTCAGCAAGACCTGAGTAGTACTCTGCTTCCGACAGTGTGGCAAGAAACTGTGTGTTGATAATTATTTTATTTGGTGTTGCAAACACGCCAATCTGATTTTTCACACCCAAAAAATTCAGCCCAGTCTTTCCTCCTACCGAAGCATCAACCATTGCCAACAGTGTTGTAGGTAGATTGATGAAATGTATGCCGCGTCGATATGTGGCTGCCACGAATCCCCCAAGGTCTGTAACCACACCTCCACCAAGATTGAGCAGTAGACTTCGACGAGTGAGCTGATGTTGCTGCATACTTTGCCAAAGTCGTTCGGCTGTGACGAGCGTTTTAGTTTCTTCGCCAGGTTCAACAACCTCTACAATAGCATCGGTTAGTCGCGGCACATGCTGAAGCAACAACGGAAAACAATGTTGGTGTGTGTTGGTGTCGCACAGCACCATCACTTTGTCGGTATTGTTGAGCTCCGACAACAACAATTTTTCGTTTAGTTGGGTTGTTAATTCAATGTCAGTCATGACCGATTCTAATGTTTGATTCTACTTCCAAGCATTGTAACAACTGTTACTAAAAACGCACCAATGGCATTGGCAACGGCATCGTCAAGTGACGCCGAGCGATTTGGTACAAACATTTGCAAACACTCAAACAAGACGCCCCAACAGGTTGGAACGACAGTCATTGCAAAAAAAATGTGCTTCTTGTTGCTGTAGGCAAGATAGTAAGTAAATGCTAATGTGCCGTACATAATGAAATGCACGATTTTATCGAGAAAAGGTAGGTGACTATCTGGAAGGCTATTGCCGGGGATGAGCGAACAAATAGCTATTAACGCGATGACTATTCTCGGCAGAAAGAATCGTATGTTACTTTGCGGTACTTGCAAACGTTGATAGTAATTTGTTTAGTAGTATTTTATTTCTTTTTGATAGATTGATGAAAGGAGGTTGTTTGCTAAACGACTGGCACCAATACGGAACAGTCCGTTGTTCATCCACTCGTCGCCCAACACAGTTTTTGCAATGGTGTAGTAACGCACAGCGTCATCGGTTGTGGAAATGCCACCTGCTGGTTTAAAACCTACTTTGCGGCCGGTTTTTTCGTAATATGTCTTGATGGCAGAACACATCACATAAGCAGCCTCAATTGTTGCTGCTGGCTCTGTTTTGCCTGTCGATGTTTTGATAAAATCAGCACCCGATGCCATGGCAAGGATGGATGCTTGACGAATAGCCTCCACTGATGGAAGTGAACCTGTTTCGAGAATCACTTTGAGATGTGCATCGCGACAAGCTGATTTTAGTTCCATCAGTTCGTCGCTTACTTCGAGATGTCGTCCGCTTAAAAACGTGCCAACACTCATTACGACATCGATTTCTTTTGCGCCTGCAGCTACTGTTAACGCCACCTCAGCAATTTTTGCTTCGATGAATGTCTGCGAACTTGGAAAACAAGCACAGACTGATGCCACAGGTAAATCGACGTTGAGTGTTTCAACGGCTGTAGTAACCATGGCTGGATAAACACATAAAGCCGCTACTTGTGGCATCTCAGGATAATTGTTTTTAAAGGCATTAACCTTCTCAACCATGGTAGCAATATTTTCCACGGTATCGGTGGTGTGAAGTGACGTGAGATCGATGCTATTGAAACACCGACGATATACTTCTACATTATTATTTTCTTCAAAGTGTTGTTCGAGAATGTCGTTAACAGCTTTTTTTACTGTTTCACAGCTGAGGCTACTTCCATAGTCCTCGTATAGTTGTTTGAATTTCTCCATATGACGATTGAGTTTTTAATCTGTTTTTCTGAGTGTTTTTATTATTGGAAACTGTGGGTTTATTCTTTATTTTTTGAGTCCATCCAAATTGTTACTGGACCATTATTTAGCAATGTCACTTTCATATCAGCGCCAAAAATTCCCTTAGCTACTGACTTACCAAGCAACGATTCTACTTTTGTACAAAATGCTTCATAAAGAGGTTTAGAGATGTCTGGTTTAGCTGCACGAATATACGATGGTCGATTACCTTTTTGTGTTGCTGCCATGAGTGTGAACTGACTCACAACCATTACATCGCCAGCCACATCAGTCACCGAAAGATTCATCACGCCATTTTCGTCGTCGAAGATACGCAGTTTGACAAGTTTCGTTGCAAGGTATTCGATATCATTTGTTGTGTCGGCTTCTTCTATACCAACCAACACCATCAGTCCTTGTTCAATACGACTGATTTCTTTGCCATCGACAACGACTTCGGCATGTGTGACACGCTGAATTAACGTACGCATAGATTATTCCTCCTCCTGCGATAGTTTCAATAAATGATTACCTACGATGGTTGCAGCCATACGCACAAGTTCACCACACGGACGTTTCTTATAGTACTGTTCCGTGCGTGGCTCTGGCGTAGCACAAGTTGGTTGCATTGGCGATAAACCTAACAACTCACGACACACTATGCTACCATTTTCTGCTTTGAAGTCGGCAGCACAAGCTTGTACCATCGCATAGTTTTTCTTTTTGTTCGCCCTACCTTCTAGTTTTGTTTCTGGTTGATTCATTGGTATGGCTAAACTACACACGAGGCTCATGCCCGTGACAGCGCCACACACTTCGCGTAGGCGTCCTACACCACCACCTAACGAACCAGAAATGAGTGCGGCTTCTTCAGTGGTTAATCCGAACAAATCGGCATAAGCCATATAAACAGACTGTGAACAAGTGAAACCTGCTTTAAAATAATCGGCAGCTTGTGAGGCACGTTGTTCAACTTCTTCAGGCATTGAAAGCAGATGCGTTTGGGTTAAATTCATATTATTATGCACAAAGGTTGTCTGGTTACTTTTTGCGAATCGCTATTCTTTCAATGAGTTCGCGCAGTGGTTTCTTCATTTCTTCAGAAACAGCTATTTCATCGAGTGCTTTTCCTGCCTTGTCTAAATAACTGTTTAAGTACGATTCATATCGTTGTGGAATAAGATTCTTATTGTAAAGTTCACGTATGAGATTCAGACGGTCAGATAAAAGGATGTCTTTCGATGCATAGTAACGATTAAGATGTTCCTTGACTCTGATATCTTCCACGTCTTGAACGAGGATATAAAGGAATGTTTTTTTACCACAAGCGACATCACCACCAATAGCTTTACCAAATGTTTTAGGGTCGCCATAAAGATCGAGGTAATCATCTTGCAATTGGAACGCTACACCGATATTGATGCCTACTTCATAGAGTAAATTTGCATCTTTTTCGGGTGCATTGGCAGCAATGGCACCAAGTTTCAATGCACATGCCATTAAAACAGCTGTTTTCAAACGTATCATTTCGAGATACTCTGCCAACGACACCGACGACACCATTTCAAAATTTTTGTCGTATTGTTGTCCACGACAAATTTCTATGGCAGTTTGTGAAAAGAGAGGGAACACTTGCGGCCATGTTTCATGAGGCATTGCTTCAAGACAGCGGTAAGCCTCTATCATCATAGCATCGCCAGAAAGAATGGCGGTTGATTCGTCAAATTGCTTGTGCACTGTTGGACGGCCACGACGCACATCGGCATTATCCATAATATCGTCGTGAAGCAGTGTGAAGTTATGAAACACTTCTATCGCACTTATAACCGGCCATGCGTTGTCGATTGTACCACCAAACATATTACATGCTGTAAGCACCAGTTGTGGACGTAAACGTTTACCACCAGTGCTGAGTGCATAGGTTATCGGCACATAGAGTTCTTTCGGGGTTTCTCCGTCAAACAGAGTTGCAAAATGTTTATTAAAGTCGTAAGCCATAGCTACTTAGTCTTTTTATTTTTTGTCGCGAACAAGACTGATAGATGTCTATTCACAATTATTATTTACGATAGGAAGTTCGGTATTATTCTTTGTCAGATTTTAGCAGTTCGCCCAATTCCTCTTCTGTTTTATGTAGGAGATTCTGACAAATCTCCACTTGTTTTTTGGCTTCTTTGATATAAGCCGACAACTCATCGATGCCTGTTTCTTCTGCTTCAATAGCCCTTACCAATTCATCAAGACGGGCCACTGCTTCTTTATAAGTCTGTTGTTTCATTGTTTGTTATGATTTTTGCCTGTTTTTTGCCATCGTGAAATTGCAATACAACGATGTCATCGACAGCTAGTTCATTGACTGATTTTGCTATTTTTCCCTCATGCTCTACCAACACATAACCACGACGGAGATACGATTCGGGGTCGTAGGAGCGCACCACACGTTGTAACAGCTGCAAGTGTGTGCCGATGTTTTGCAGTTTAAGTTTCACTGCCGTCATCATGTGCTCATGCTGTTGTTCGAGATGCCGGTTTTCCAACACTATCTTTCCTTTCATGCTACTGTTCATGCGCATCAAATAATTGGAGAGAGTTGTGTTCTCTTCTTCCAACCGATGGTAAGCCGTGTTGACAATTTGCTCGGCACGTAGCAACACCTCATTCTCTGTATTTATTAATGTTTGTAGAATAAGGTCGGCAGCGGCTGTTGGCGTCTTTACTCTACTATGTGCCACGAGGTCAACAATGGTATCATCGCGTTGATGTCCGATACCAGATATAATTGGCAATGGAAATTGTGCGATGTGTGCTGCTATTTCGTAATTGTCGAAACACGAGAGGTCGATTGATGCTCCGCCACCACGTATGACAACCACCACATCGAATTCGTCGAGACGAGCAAAGACGGCATCCAATGCTGCTATGAGCGATTTCTCGACGCCATTGCCTTGCATCAACGAACGAAAAAGTACTACTTGGAACGAATAACCATGAGTATCATTTTCGATGTGATTGAGGAAATCGCCATAGCCTGCCGCTGTGTCGGAAGATATGACTGCTATACGCAATGGCAACAACGGAAATTCCAGTTGTTTATTTAGATTGATGATGCCCTCTTTTTCCAAACGTTGCACGATTTCACGACGTGCTATTGCCAATGCACCTATCGTATATTCTGGGTCGACACCTACAACATTTAAACTTAATCCATAGAGCGTATGATAAGACACTTTACACTGCAACATCACTTTAATGCCGCTTTGTAACTGTACGCCCGTACTTTCAAAAAAATATGCTGATATAATCTTGTAGGTATTTGCCCAAATTGTGGCACGCATCTGTGCTATGATATCGCCACTGCCCTCTGCCTTTTCTATTAAAGTCATATAACAATGTCCACGATTAACACGCAATTCTGCTATTTCTGCCTCGACACGCACACTATTAGGAAAGCAGCCGTGCAACACTTGCTCTATGCTTTCACCAAGTTCCGACAGTTTATAAGCGTTGTCAAAAAGAGTTGACTCCATTTCTATTTTATTATCTTTTCTATACACGTACTGCCATCACTTGTGAAATGAAATAGATAGATACCTTGTGGCCACGCACTGATATCTATTGTTCCACAAAATTGTTCCACGTGGAAACATGATAACATTACTCCTTGAACATCAAATATTTTTACATCACCTTCAGCAGAAGTATTGTAATACAATTGTCCGTCGTTTACTGCAACTCTGCATAGCGTTGTTTCAGCCGTATTCAAACCCATAGGAGCCTCAGCAAGATAACTCTGATAAACATCGGGAATGCCATAGCCTAAAGTGCTGTCGGGATTGAGATGTTGTGATGCATGGTCGATAAGTAATTGCCGCAATTGTAAAGCGGTGAGATGTGGTAAGGCGCTCCACAACGACGTAGCTGCACCAGCAAGTGCCGGACAAGCAAACGACGTACCGCTGGACTGAGCAAACGAGCCATTGCTGTCAGACAACGGACACATCACTCCCAGAGCACACACATCTGGCTTTACTCTACCATCGAACGACGGACCACAAGAACTGAAAGATGCATGATTGTTATCAATATCGACAGCACCAACACAAAGTATGTCTTCCGCATCGGAAGGAGAAGTAATGTGATGCCAATTTGAACCACCCTCATTGCCTGCTGCAACAACAATAAGCATATTACGATGTGCTGCCAACGTTGCTGCCAACGAACTACGCGTTGAACGACCATTCATCTTAGCATAAGAGAGATTGAACTCACTGTTGTCAAAGTTAAAATAGCCCAACGAAGTAGAACAAACGTCCACACCAAGGCTATCGGCATATTCTACTGCTGCTACCCAGTTGTCCATTTCAAGAGGCGACTCTTTTGCCGCTTGCTCTGTAAGAAAAAGATAATAAGATGCATCGGGCGCCGTTCCACGCAACGATGATGTTGGCGTGCTGATATATCCTGCCATCACCGACAACACCATTGAACCATGAGAGACACCTGTGTTATATACACTCTTACCAATATAGGCATAGTTCCTGGTGCCTAATATGTTCGGACGAACACTGTCGAACGATGATGCACTATTTACACCAGGAAATCCTCCGTCGATAACTGCCACCACCTTTCCACTACCACGATAACCAAGGTCTAATAGTGGCTTTAGATTCATCTGTGCCATCAACTGTTCGCTTGTTATCACATCGTGAGTTGTAGGACGCCATAAACTGTCTGCAACGCTTTTCTTTATCACACTTTGCATTTCCCAAGAGTCGTATTGCGTGCATTCCATGCTAACAACAAAAGGCAAAGCAGCAATGGCACGCAACGACGTGCTATCGTTTATTCGTACCGACACACCGTTAAACCAACGCGACACATTCAACACATAACCACCAGAGTTTTTGATTTGATTAATATACGACGCCGGCACTGGAAGATCGAGACTGTCGACAACAATTCCCGCCGCAGCACGACGGTCGAGTGCACGTTGCGTAAGAAACTGTTGCGGATTTTGCAACGAATAACCACAACTGTCTTTCGAGTCAAACGACACAAAATAAACATGGGCTGAGGCATCAATACTCAGCAAACAATAAAGAATCGTAAGAACTATAATATGGAATAATCTCTTCTTCATTTTATTTCTTAGGCAAATAATCGGATATATCGTAGCCGAATGACTCAAGTTCTCTTACCATCGACGACGACACTGATGCATACGCCTCCTCAGCATAAAGCAACACCGTTTCAACACCCGTAAGCCGACGATTAATGTCTGCCATTTGCTTCTCGTACTCATAGTCGGTGACATTACGAACACCCTTTAACAACCAATGAGCACCCACTTCTTTAGCATATTCTGCTGTTAACGTGCTATAGGTAACAACACTCACCTGCTCCACTCCTTCATACACCAACTCAATAGCCGCCTTACGACGGGCAATCTCATCGTCATCTTGAGGCTTATGCGGATTGACACCTATGGCTATAATTAGCTTATCGAACAATGGCAAGGCACGCTCTACAATTCGAGCATGACCCTTAGTAAAAGGGTTGAACGAACCTGCAAAGAGTGCAACACGTGACGATTTCTCCATCTGAATGAAATATTAGTAGTTTTCCAACTTACAAAAGTAACACATTTGTTCAATATGTTCCAAACAAAAACACCTTTCTTTTCCCATTACAACAAATATTCTGCCTTCAAAAACCACGAAAAAACAGAAACAATAACAATACTACCATTTTTCCACCCTCCTTTGCCATCCAAACAAAGAAAGTTCGTAATTTTGTGACTCGCTCAAAGCAACAACACTAACAATAACAACACACCTATGCCACAATTTCAACTAACAGCAGAGTACGTTCCCACAGGCGACCAACCAGAAGCCATCCGACAACTGGTTGATGGTGTTAACAACGGAACCAAACACCAAACATTACTTGGCGTTACTGGTTCTGGCAAAACGTTTACCATGGCAAACGTTATCGCACAAATCGGACGGCCTGCCCTGGTTCTTAGCCACAACAAAACTCTCGCAGCACAACTCTACAACGAACTAAAAGCATTCTTTCCAAACAATGCTGTAGAGTATTTTGTCTCCTACTACGACTACTATCAACCAGAAGCCTACATACCATCCACCGACACCTACATCGAAAAAGACCTCGCCATCAACGATGAGATAGAAAAACTGCGACTCTCTGCTACCTCAGCACTGATGTCCGGACGCAACGATGTTATCGTTGTATCATCGGTGTCGTGTCTCTACGGCATCGGCAACCCACAAGACATCGCTGCTATGCGCATCGAACTAAAAGTTGGACAAGAATTCGGACGCGACACACTGCTACGACGATTGGTAGAAGCACTCTACGTACGCAACGAAATTGACTTCTCGCACGGACATTTTCGCGTGAAAGGAGACACCGTCGACATCTTCCTTGCTTACGCCGACTTCGCACTGCGTGTGGTATTTTGGGGCGACGACATCGACGCCATCGAAACTTTCGACCCCATCACAGGAAACACCATCGAAAGCCTCGATAACTATTTCATCTTCCCCGCCAATATCTTCGTCACTACACAAGAAAAAATCAACCACGCCGTCGACGAAATTCTCATCGACCTCGGCAAACAAATCGATTACTTCAAATCGATAGGAAAAGACTATGAGGCAAAGCGACTCAGCGAACGAGTAAACTACGACCTCGAAATGATTCGGGAAGTAGGCTACTGCTCTGGCGTAGAAAACTACTCACGATACTTCGACGGACGACCTGCCGGTAGCCGACCATTCTGCCTACTCGACTGTTTCCCTAAAGATTTCCTCCTTTTCATCGACGAAAGTCACGTCACAATACCACAAATTCATGCCATGTACGGAGGCGACTATTCACGAAAAATAAACCTTGTAGAATACGGATTCCGACTCCCTGCAGCACTCGATAATCGACCACTCAAATTCCAAGAATGGGAAAACATGGTCAACCAAGCCGTTTACGTCAGCGCAACACCCGCCGACTACGAACTCAACAAATCGGAAGGTATCATCGTAGAACAAGTAATTCGCCCTACCGGACTACTCGACCCTGAAATCGACGTTCGACCAAGCCTCAACCAAATCGACGACCTCATGGAAGAAATAGCACAAAGAGCAGAACGCGACGAAAGAGTATTAGTAACAACACTCACAAAACGAATGGCTGAGGAACTCGACAAATATTTCCATAAAATGGGCATACGATGCACCTACATTCACTCTGACATCGATACGCTCGAAAGAGTACAAATTCTCAACGACCTAAGAAACGGACTCTACGACGTGCTCATTGGCGTTAACCTTCTACGTGAAGGCATCGACCTTCCACAAGTGTCACTCGTTGCCATTCTCGATGCCGACAAAGAAGGATTCCTACGCAATCACCGCTCGCTGACACAAACTGCCGGCAGAGCTGCCAGACACCTCAACGGGCACGTCATCATGTACGCCGACAAAATCACCGAGAGCATGCAAAAAACCATCGACGAAACAAACCGACGAAGAGAAAAACAAATGCTCTACAACAAAGAACATAACATCACACCACAAGCCATCGTACACAACGTCAAATCGGCACTTAGCAACACTAACAACACAACAGAAAAAGCCTACGTCGAACCACAAAACATTAGCATCGCTGCAGAACCTGTTGTGGCTATGATGAAAACAAAAGATATCGACAAAGCCATTACACACGCACAACGAGAAATGGAAGCAGCTGCCAAAAAACTCGAATTTATGGAAGCAGCACAATGGCGCGACGAACTTCTAAAACTACAAGAACTAAAACAAAAAAATAAACAATAAAAAAACCATCAACTCTACAACAATGAAAAAAAACGCACTACCCTTCCTAATTTCATGCATGCTTGTCACACTACTCTCTGCTTGCAAACAAGAAATCAACCCCGACGCACTCATAGAAGCAGAAAATAAAATGGTAGTATACACCAACCTGCAAATCAACAACATCGATTGGGGAGACCCACTCGACATACTCGAACCTGGCGACGAAAAATTCGAACTATTTGCACAATGGCTCAAAGACAACAACAAAGGATGGAAAAACGACTTCCAAACCTACGACTTCCCTTCAATAATGCTGGCAGGAACACATATGAACTTCTGCGTCTACGACAAATTCGTAGTGCTGATGTACGACGACTACTACCTCACTAAAAAAACCGACACCGACAAACTACAATTCCTCGTAGAAGGCGTAAAAAACAACTTCACCAACGACGAACCTGAAACAACAATCATGATCTCTACCACAAAAGAACAATAAAATTATTGTACCTTTGCATTTAAGTTCTCAACACGAAATAAGTAGTCACATGAAAATATTCAAATTTGGAGGCGCATCGGTAAAATCGGCCGAAGGAGTAAGAAACCTACAGTCAATCATCAACACCGAAAAAGACAATCTCGTGGTAGTTATCTCGGCAATGGGTAAAACCACCAACGCACTCGAAGCCGTCACCAACAGCTTCTTTAGCCAAAAACCAGACTTGATGAGAAACGTTCAAATAGTCAAAGACTTTCACGAACAAATCGTCAGCGAACTATTTAACGACAGAACACTCATCGACACACTACTCGACGAACTATACAAAAAACTACACGACATCGTTTGCCAAAAACCAACCAAAAACTACGACTACGAATACGACAGAATAGTGTCGTTTGGCGAACTAATCTCAACAACCATCGTCGCCGCTTTTCTAAACGTAGAACCTACAGCAACAAAAACATGCAAATTCGTCGATATCAGAACATGCCTGAAAACCGACGAAAACTTCCGTGAAGGCAACGTCAACATCGACCTCTCAGAAAAACTGTGTCACACCATCTTCACCTTTGAAGACACCAACTGCTACCTCACACAAGGATTCATAGCTGGCACACTCACCAACCAAACAACAACATTAGGACGAGAAGGCTCCGACTACACTGCTGCCATTCTCGCTAACCTTCTCAACGCCGACAGCCTCACCATCTGGAAAGACGTTCCTGGAGTGATGAACGCAGACCCAAAACGCTACGACGAAGTAGTTATCATTCCACGCATGAACTACAAAGAAGCCATCGAACTATCGTACTGCGGAGCTAGCGTCATTCACCCTAAAACAGTGAAACCACTGCAAAACAAAAAAATACCACTACACGTTCGCTCATTCATCGAACCAGAAAAACAAGGCTCCATCATCAACGAATTCCAAGAAAGAGTGCAGATGCCACCTATCTACATCAACAAAAATAACCAGGTACTTCTCACACTTCGACCACGCGACTTCTCGTTCATCGCCGAAGAACGACTCAGCCACATCTTCTCTATTCTCGCTGGATACAAACTCAAAGTCAGCCTTATACAGATGTCTGCCATCAGCTTCTCACTCTGTATCGACTACAACAAAATACACTTCAACGCACTCATTTCTGACCTCAAAGACGAATACGAAGTGCTCTACAACACCGATGTCGAACTCATCACCATCAGACACTACACACAAGAAATTGTCGACAAATTGGTGGGAGAAAAAGTAGTGTTCGTTGAACAACGAAATAGAAACACCATACGTTTTGTAGTGCCTACCAACTAACTGATAACTAATATAATGCAATAAACAACGAGACACAATACGGGCGCAGAACACCCCATATTGTGTCTCGTGTCGTTACAAATCAACACTACGATGAAAAAACTGTCCTACTACCTCAAAGCAATGCTCTACCTGGTGATGCCACCACAATGCTGCATATGCAAAAACAACCTAAAGGACAACGAACAACACATCTGCAGTAAATGCCTCACCGAAATGTTTCTGAAAAATGGAAACAACAACAGAATGCTAATAGGAAAAGTGCTGAAAGAAAACGACGACATCGAAGATTATAACTCTCTTTTTATCTACAACAAAGACAACAAAACAGCCAACATCATACACGAAATAAAATACAGAAACCGACCACAACTGGCAGTCGAATTCGGACGCATAGCTGCCAACGAACTAAAAAACTGGTTTCTACACAACCACATCGATGCCATCGTTCCTGTGCCACTACACAAAAACCGACTCGCAACACGCGGATACAACCAAGCCACCATGTTAGCCACTGGCATACAGCAGGAATTAGATATTAACATCGTCGAAAATTGCCTCGTGAGAGTGATTGACAACTCATCGCAAACCACCAAAAACGCACAAGAAAGAAGAAATAACGTCAAAGGAATATTCAACGTGGCGACACCAGAAACACTCGCTGGTAAACGCATACTACTCATCGACGACGTGATGACCACCGGAGCCACCATCAAAGAGTGCACAAGAACACTAAAATCACAAGTCGACAACATCAAAATCTTCGTCTTCACTTTAGCTACAGCTGTCGTATGATATTCAAATACACTTCATTAGCCATATTAGCAATCTACGCCTTTTTCGTACTCACCGCGTGGAGAAAATGGATAAACACACCATTTTTCAAACTTCATAAAGAGAACAATAACGAGAACGAATGCAACAACACCAAAACAGCACTCGTTGTATGCTGTAGAAACGAAGAAGAACACCTTCCACTACTCTATCAATCGATAACACAACAAACTATTCAACCCGATGAAATTATCTTTGCCAACGACCATTCCAACGATAACACATTCGACACCATCACAAAACTATCAGAAAACAACCAAAAAATGATCGTGTTCAACACCATTGGTGAAGGAAAAAAGAATGCATTACGAGAAGCTATCGGTAAAACAACAGCAGAACTCATTATTTGCACCGATGCCGACTGCCAACTACCAAACCAACACATTGAAAACGTTGTACAACACTTTCAACAGCACCAACCTGATCTACTGCTCGGAGGCGTGATGCTCTCCCCTACCAACACACTATTCAAGAAAATTCAAGCCATCGAATTCGGCAGTCTCATAGCCGCAGGAGCCGCAGCAGCTTTTGCAAAACAACCTTTTCTTTGTAATGGTGCCAACATCGCTTTCAAACGCAGCGAATGGATGAATGCCAAAGAACACCTAAACGATAAACTCAAATCGGGCGACGATATCTTCCTACTTCAATACATGAAAGCACAAGAGAAAAAAATTATGTTTCTAAAAACAGCTGACTTGGTGACCACAGCACCAGTAGAAAATGTGAGCAGCTTCTTCAATCAACGAAAACGGTGGGCTTCGAAAACAACTGCATACACCGACAAATTTTCCATCTTCGTGGCTTGCCTCGTGTTTCTACTCTCATTAATGATGGTGGTGGCTTGCATACTTTCTGTTTTCGCATTTAAACAATTTGCCACATTCACACTCTTCCTTTTCGCTATGAAATTTTTCGTCGACTCACCACTTCTCAACTCCTTTTTCAACGACACCAAACAAACTGAACTCATTCGACACATTCCATTAGCAGCACTACTCTACCCCTTCTACATCGTGCTGGCTGCCTGCGGCGCTCTTTTCGGATCGTTCAAATGGAAAGAAAACAAAAAAAATAACTGAACAACCCCTCAAAACAACCGAAAAATCAAATTCTCAAAGCCTGTTTTTTTGGGCAATCTTCTTTTAATCACATAATTAACTCATTTTTTCCGTGCACAGTTTTTTGCGCAAAATAGCGTGAAAACATCTTCAAACACTCTTTATTGCTCCACTCAAACACTCTTACCGACTAACAACACTAAATAACTCATATGTTAACTTAATTTTTTTAGTCGTCTGTCAATAAATTCTAATGACTAAATTTTTGCAGGAAGAGCTACCAATAAATATCGACCAAAAATAATTTCTTGTGGGAAGTTTTGGTTTCGTGCACGCTGAAAATAATTTCTTGTGGGAAGTTTTG
>JAUNIJ010000113.1 GCA_030523485.1 Bacteroidales bacterium | reverse complement strand
AGTATGTCGACACCATGCGGTCCTAAAACGATGCCAGCCACCACTAATCCGATGATGTAGGGCAGTCGTATTTTTTGTGCTAACGGTGCTAAGAGTATCACTGTTATCACAACAGCAAAGATTGCAGTAGGGTCGCTAAGAGGCAGGGAAAACATATCTCAACAACTAATACTTTATATTAATAATAGCTGGTGCTGATTCCAGCTTATAGCGATTGACAGCCACAATGGCAAATGTCATTTTCCCCCGATTTCCTTTGAGATAAGGTTTGAGGTTCAAACAGTCGTCGGCGGTTATCGTAATCAGGTTTTGGGGTGAGCAAACGCTAGATGCTTTTCCTGTTGTAGCGTAGACTACATATTTCACAGGTTGTTTCTCTACCGATATGGCATCACCACCATTCCATGAAAGGGTGGGTTGTCCGTCGTATTTTAATATTTTTAGATGCGAAACTTTTGGTGGACGCGATGCTATCGTTTTGTTGTTTGCTGGTACTAAAGTCGGTGTTTTAAAATAGGAGTTTCGCAGACTGTCTCTAATACCTTGACGGTTATCCATAATTGCCACCATGCTGTAGAGCGCAGCGCCTTGTACTTCTGGATAAGAGCGTTGTAAATCTAATTGTCGAATCACCTCGTTGCCTTGACGCCATGGTGCAGCGGCGTTTTTGTTGCCGAGTTGCGACGCATAAAGTCCGATGTAAAGATTGGTGTTGTAGGTGTTTTTGCTCCACCAGTCAAGTAGTATGGCAAAGTCTGCAACCTTCTTTCCTATTTCCCAGTATAATTGTGGCACCACATAGTCGATGTAGCCATTTTTAAGCCATAAAAGAATGTCGGCATATAGTCCGTCGTAGTTTGTAAAGGCTTGTGTATTCGAACCTCTGGCATCTTCTTTTTGGTTGCGCCAAACGCCAAATGGACTAATGCCAAACTCTACCCAAGGCTTAGTTGCTTTGATGGTGTCACGTAGTTCACGTATGGTTTGAGTCACGTTGTCGCGTCGCCAATCTTTAATGTTATTAAAACCACGTGGGTTAGCTTTAAATAAAGTTTTATCTGGAAACTCTTGTCCGCTTACTGGATAAGGATAGAAGTAATCGTCCATATGGATGGCATCGATATCGTAACGTGCTACAATGTCAGCAACAACAGCTTTTAGGTGTTGTCGTGGCTCGTCTAAAGCAGGATTGAAATACAGTTTACCACCATATTTAACAAACCATTCCGGATGTTTCTTGTAGGGATGAGTCGCCGATAGTTTCTTTGTCTCTGTGTCCATGGCTGCTCGATAAGGATTAATCCATGCATGTACTTCGATGCAGCGGTCATGTGCTTCTTCAACAATAAATGCTAAGGGATCATAGAATGGTGTCGGTGCTTCGCCTTGTTTGCCTGTAAGATAAAGACTCCACGGCTCATGTGTCGATTCAAAGAATGCGTCGGCAGATGGTCTTACTTGAATAAATATAGCATTAAAATGGAGTGATTGTAGTGTGTCAAGTATGGCTATCATTTCTTGACGTTGTTGTGGTGTTGATAGTGTGTTGCTTGAAGGCCAATCGATGTTAACAACGGTAGCAACCCATGCGGCACGCATCTCACGTGGTGTTTGTGCCGATGTTGTTGTGGCATACACCAATATCATCGTTAGGCAAACGGCTGTTAACACGTTTTTCCAGATGTTATGGTATGGGTGTTGTTGTTTTTTTATGTTGGCGTGTCTTATCATCTGAGTTGTTGCATTATTTTTTGAGTGTTACATACTCTCTCTTATTCTCTTCAAGTCGAATCTTTTCTACCTTCTCACGTTCTGCTTTTGTGCGGTAGGTAAATCCTATGGTGTAAGAGAAAGAGAATGTTAGTCCATCGCTATGTCCTAATCCTGGCACGTACCACAACAGTGCTTTGTTTGTTTTGGCATGTGCCGCCATTTTCATACGAATAGCCCAACCCATGGTGAATCCTTTGACTAAATCGACGCGTACGCCAGCCAAGATTTCTAACCATCCGACATAAGCGTTGCGATAGTTATAATCAAATTGCGACGAACCACCCCAATAGTCATCCGACACTGGTACGTTTGTCATGGTGTAGTTCATAACTGTCATGCCATAACGAAGTCCAACAAACGGATAGTTGTGTGTTGGCTTGGGATTACCATTGTCGTCGAAACGTCTCATGATATTGTAGTTGAAACCAATTCGCCAAAAAGGTGCTGCGGTAGAATACGATGCTTCGCTGTTGGCTGTCGTGGCTACTTGTCCGTAACCAAGTTCAACAGTCGGGAAAATCTTGTTGAAGAGGTTCACGTCAAATGCTATTTCTGCGGTGCGTACACTCTTGTCGATGGTGAGTCCCATAAGAGGTGACGCAATGTCGGCTTGTAGCGACCACCCACAATAAACTGTGTCGACTTTATGCTTTTTCACAACTGTAGAATCGGCATTCTCTCCTAAGGCATAGGAGCACACCAATAAACATGTTGTGAGGAACATAAAAAATAAGTGCTTATTCATCGTGGTGAGAAATAGATGCGTATTTGTGAGGTGTTGAGGTCGATAACTTCGTCAGACAATTGTATCACAGAGTCGATGGCGTGCGTTGTGTGTGAGAAGTAACGAATAATAAATTCTGGTTTACAGCCGCACTCTAACGAGATGACATTATTACGAACGGTGTAGTAAAATGCAAGTGTGTCGTTTGCTAACGAATCGCAACAAACAACAAATTGGCTGATGGTGTCGAAAGCGTTGAGTGGCAACGATAGTTTGTTCACCGATGTGTTGTCGTAGAGTAGCGAGTCTGTACCAATGCCATAGGCGGTGGCGTTCATCGTCGCAGATGCTGGACGATAGATTTCTTCAATGGGGTCGTAGGATGTCGCATAAAGTTCACACCCCAGTGCTGTTTTCATCTCTTCGTGACATTCTCCGTCTCGTGTTGTGCAGTTGGTGAGTAAAACCAAGCACAACAACACTATAAACCATTGAAATCTACTCATTGTTCGGGTCATGATGTTCCAAACTTTTCAACTCTTCTTTTATTCTATCGATGGCTTCTTCTGTAGGCGTGTCTTCTAATGCGGCATAAAAAGAGATGAGTTTCTCTGCAAGCACAGCAGCGGGTGCATCAACAGGCGTCGACGATGCCAGTTTGTTGATGGCTGAAACAATGGCTTCTTTCGCTTGCACTACGGCTTCCCATGTTTCATCGGAAACATAGAGTTGTTGCGAACTGTTGTGGTCGAATTCTTCACGCACCGACGTAAGCAAAGCAACATGTAATGTTACGCTAGTCATGGTTCCCACCTCTTGTCGCATTACGAGGGCTTCAGGTGTGATGCGTTGCATGAGTAACGTCAATCGTTCCAATGCAGCCATCTTTGCTGGCGTAAGTATGCGCGACGATTCGAGATCGGCTTTCGAAATCTGTTTAATGCGTTCCATCTCAATTGGGCGTTTTATCAGCCAATAAGCAATGATAACAATACCAATCGTAGGAACAACCCATTTTAAAAGTTCTATTATTTCTGGAGACATACTGTTTTAATTGTCTGTAGTGTTATTTGTTTTCTAACCATTCTTCCAACATAATTGTCGCTGATATTCGGTCGATGAGTCCTTTGTCAGCACGTTTTTTCTTCTTTAACCCACCTGTCACAATGGCTTGGTAGGCGATTTTTGATGTAAAACGTTCGTCGTGTTTTTCGACGACAATGGAAGGAAAGTGTTGTTGTAATCTCGTGATGAGTTCGTTGATGAGTGGCACGATGTCTGCCAATTCGCCATTAAGATGGGTAGGGTAGCCAACAATCACCGTTGTTACATTCTCTTTATTGATGTATTGTTCCAAAAACGGCCATAATTCTTTTGTGTCAACAGTCGTTAATGGGTTGGCTATCATACATAAAGAATCAGTTACCGCTAAGCCTGTGCGAACTGTTCCATAGTCAATGGCTAATGCACGCGACATAATCTATCTTGTTTTTCGTGCTGCCATTTCTGTGATGTAGCGGTAGGTCACGCCGTTAGCTTTTTGTTCTACAGCATAACTCATCACAAGTGTTGTGCCGTTTACCATAGCATTACATACCATTTGGTGTTGGTTGTCTACAATCGTTAGCTGTTGTCCGTGCAAACGCCAGGTGCCTGTCATCGAGTAGTTGAAACCGCTACCTTGTTGGTGCATCTGCATCACACCATTTCGGCTGAAAACGATGGTTGTTGGGTCGAGTGGCGCACTCTTATTATCCGACATGACATGACCGTTTTGGTATTCGATGTCGTGATAACTTGTTATTTGCCAAACGCCTACTATTGTAGAACGTTGTTTAAATGTACAACTGCCTAACAAAATGGTGCAGCCTATCAAAACGAGTGTCAGTTGAAGTTTCTTGCTCATATGTTGAGTTTTTATGCGTCTTTATCTGTCTTAATGATGGTTTCTAACGGATTGCTATGTATCTCTGTTTGAAATGCACGTTGCTTGACGATGTCAATGGCTTGATAGATGGCGTGAAGCATTGAGGTGTGCGATGCAACGCCTTTACCAACCAACGAATAGGCGGTGCCGTGATCTGGGGCTGTGCGTACCAAAGGTAAGCCCGCAGTGATGTTGATGCCTTCGTCCATAGCATATACTTTAAACGGAGCTAAACCCTGATCGTGATACATGGCCAACACAGCATCGTAGTTGGTAAATGTGCCAGCACCAAAGAAGCCGTCGGCAGAGAATGGTCCGACACAACAGATGCCTTCTTCAACAGCTGCTTTGATGGAAGGAGTGATAATCTCTTGTTCTTCGTTGCCAAGTAAACCATTGTCGCCAGCATGTGGATTTAATGCCAATACGGCAATGCGTGGTAAGATGATTCCGAAGTCGTTTTTCAACGATTGATTCAATATTCTCAGTTTCTCAAGTATCAGTGCTGGGGTGATAGCTTCTGCCACTTTTTCGATAGGTAGGTGGTTGGTGACCAATGCCACACGCAGACGTTCGCTGGCCAATATCATCAATGGTGTGGCGTTGCACACGTTGCCAAAATATTCTGTATGACCAGGAAACGAGAATTCTTTATTTTGTATGGAGGCTTTGTTGATGGGCGCTGTTACGATGCCATCAATCATGCCTGCTTGCCATTCTTCCGTCGCTTTGCGAAGTGCAAGGTAAGCCATTTGTCCCGATTCTGCTGATGGTTGACCCATCTCTACTTTCACCTCTTCTTGACCGCAGTTCACCAAACTGATGCGATGCGGTTGGGCTTCACTTGCCGAATGAACATAGGTGATAGGCAATTGCTCCATACCTAAATTCTTTTTGTAGTACCCGATGATTTTTGCCGAACCATAAATAATGGGTACACAAATGTCTAAAATATGTGGCTCT